>JALORT010000078.1 GCA_025458755.1 Methylotetracoccus sp. | reverse complement strand
ACGACCGTGATGCTGCTAAGCAAACAACACGGGATCCCGCTCGCGACGCTGCTCGGCGCATTGGCATTGGCTTTCCTGGCGAATCTGACTACCTTCCTGCTCGGACGTCCGCTGGCAGAATGGCTCGGACCCCGAGGCTTGAGCGCCGTCGAGCGGCTCATGGGCCTGATGCTCAACCTGGTCGCCGTGGACATGACCATGGCCGGCATCAAGCGTTTCTTTGCCTGAAGTCACACGAGTGACCCATTCCCCGCCCAGATGGCACTCTCAATCGCGAGCCGCGCAAAGTGGCTAAACGGCCTACACCCGCCGCAGACAGCTCACGACACGCCGGCCACCGCTTCGAAGCCGGCTCCGATGTCGAGCAATTCCGCATCGATGGCGTCCTGGCGGTGGTTGCGAAACGCAAACACCAGTTCTTCCATACGATCCTGGATGTTCCTTTCCGCCGCCTGCATGGCTCGGAGGCGCATTTGATGTTCCGAGGCCAGCGATTCGGCGCAGGCGCGGAACAAGCCGACGAACAGATGCTGGCGAATCAGGGCGGCCAGCAGGCGCTCGGCGTCCAAGGTGTGTCCAGGCAGCACATGGGAAGGCCAGGGTTCCCGCGTCAGCCGATGGAACTGCCGAAGATCGACTGGCAGCAGGTGCAACAGGCGCGGCACGCCCGACTGGCTATAGAACAGCAGGACATGCCGAATCGTTTGGTCCTGCCAGTCGTCGAGCTTTGCCAGGATCTGCCGGACGGTCGCGGTGATGCCGGTCGGCGATCCGGGCGTCACGAAGGTTTCTTCCACCGGATGCCCGAGTTCGCCGAAACGCGCATCGATGCGGGCACCCACCGCCAGCACGCTGCGTGCCGCCGGCGGCACGCGAAAGCCGTTCATCTTGTCGACGGCATGGGTGACGAGATCCTCGTTGAAACGGCTGCACAGGCCCACGTCCGAACCGAAGACGACCGCCCCCAGCCGCATCGGAGGCTGCTTTCGGACCGGCCGGTGGAAGACCCTTCCGCGCAGCGCGACCTGCAAGCCCATGTCCACCGTGCGCGTGTAGTCGTCCAGGCTTTTCAACACCCGTTCATAGTGCCGGCCGCTGACGGCGGACAAAGCCTTCATCGTGCGGACGATGGCGCCGAGGTCAGCGACGGTGTCGATGCGCCGTCTAAGTGTTTCCTCGGTCTCCATGCGCCATGTCCGGATTTAATACCTGCCGCACCGCGGACAGGATCGCCGCACGCTCGTCCTCCGCCAACACCTCGCCCTGATGAATGCGACGGCAGAGGTCCGGCAGGGTGTCGAGCATCACCGCGCGGGCGGTCTGTTCTGCCGATACGATCTTGTTTAACGGAAGTTCGTCGAAGAGCCCTTCGGTCACCGCCAGCAGCACGGCAATCTGCTCGCAGGGACTCAGCGCCTCCCGTTCGCGCTGTTTGAGAATTCCACGCACCCGTTTGCCGCGTTCCAGTATCCCGCGCGTAGTCTCGTCCAGCCGAGTGCCGAAGCGCGCGAACATTTCCAATTCCTCGAACTGGGCGTAATAGAGTTTCAGCGCACCCGCCACCAGCCGGTAAGCCGGGAGTTGCGCTTTGCCGCCCACGCGGGAAACGGATTTTCCCACATCCACCGCCGGCAACACCCCTTTGTGGAACAGTTCGGACGACAGATAGATCTGGCCATCGGTGATTGAAATCAGGTTGGTGGCAATGTAGGCCGCCAGGTTTCCGCCTTCGATTTCGATAATGGGCAAGGCGGTCAGAGAACCGCCTCGGGTCAGCCGGGTCGAGCGTTCCAACAGGCGCGCGTGAATATAAAAAATATCGCCGGGATACGCCTCGCGGCCCGGTGGCCGCCGCAGTAGTAAAGAAAGCTCCCGATAGGCGAGTGCGTGGCGGGTCAGGTCATCGTAGACGATCAACACGTCTCGCCCCCTCTCCATGAAATACTCGGCCACGCTGGTGGCCGCATAGGGTGTGATGAACTGCAGGCCCGGAGGGTCCTGAGCCGCGGCCACCATCACGATCGTTTCTGCCAGGACGTGGTGCGCCCGCAAGCTTTCGATAACCCCTGCCACCGCATCCCCGCGCTGTCCGATCGCGCAATAAACGCAGACCACGTTGCTCCCTCGCTGGTTGATGACCGTATCCAAGGCGATCGCCGTCTTGCCGGTCTGGCGGTCACCGACGATGAGCTGGCGTTGCCCCCGCCCGATCGGTATGGCAGCATCGATGACCTTGATGCCGGTTTGCAGGGGCTCGTTGACCGGCGCGCGCTCGAGAATAGCGGGCGCTTCCCGCTCGATCGGCCAGCGCTCCGTGACGGTCAACGGCCCCAGCTCATCCAGCGGCTGTCCCAACGCGTTGACGACCCGCCCCAACAGCCCGGCGCCGACCGGCACATCGGCCACGCCGCCCGTGCGCCGAATACGGGTACCGGCAGCGATGTGTTCGCTGGGCCCCAGCAGGACGACGCCCACCTGGTCTGGATCTAGATTGAACGCGAGACCAAACAGGCCGCCGGCGAACTCGACCAGTTCCTGAGCCTGAACGCCGGGGAGTCCATCCACCAAGGCGACGCCATGGCCGACACGGCGTACCGTGCCGGTTTCGACCGGAGACAGTTCGGGCGTGTGTTCTTCAATCAAGCGCGTCACGGTCGCGGCGGTGTCCGTCAGCACCTCATTCAACACGGCTGCCGCTTCCTTCCTGGCCCGCTCCGGTCAAGGCGGCTTCCAAGACCGCACCCAAGTCCTCGAAATAGCGTTCCAGGTGCCATTCGAGGGTATAAGCCGGGGTGATGAGCATCAGACCCAGGGCGCTGTCCGGCAGCGGCTCAAAGTTCACCGTCAGACCACTCCCAAGGCTTTGGGTCAGCGCATCGACGAGGAATTCGCGCTCGTCCGCCACCAGGTCCGCACTGCTGGCCACCGTCACGCTGCCGAAATCCGACAGCCGATGTTTTTCTTCCTCCGGCAAGCCTTGCAGGCGTTCGATGAAATGGGCCGTTAGGGCCCGCTCCAACTCAAGGCTGGCCAGATCCCGTAAGGCTTTGCGCGCGGTCGCAATCACCAGACGGCCCAATTCACGCCGCAGCTGATCCTGAAACGCCGCTTTCTCGCGCTCCACCTCCCGGCGCCAGCGCTGTGTCATCGACTCGACCTCGCGCCTGGCGTGCTCCACCAGTCCCGCGCGCTCTTGAGCGGCAACCGCTCGCGCCTCGGCGAGCAGTGCGGTCTTTTGTTCATCCAGTGCACGGGCCTTTTCCTGATAATGTGCTGCCGCCTGCTCGGCCTGCGCGACCTTTTGCCGGGCATCCGCGATGCGCGCCTCGATCGTCTGCTGACGGCGGTCCATGGCCCGGACGATGGGGCCGTACAGGAAGCGCTTCAACAGCACCACCAGGATGAGGAAGTTCACCCATTGCGCGGTGACCGTCAGCCAGTCCACCTGCACGGATCAGCCTCCGGCCTTGCCGGCAAAGTGATCCCAGAACGGATTGGCAAAAAGCAGGATCATGCTGACCACCAGGCAATAGATGGCGGTCGATTCGACCATGGCCAGCCCGACGAAGAGAGTGCGGGTCATCGTCGGCGCCTCGTCCGGTTGTTGGGCGATGGCGCTGAGCGCCTGTGCCACGGCGCGTCCCTCGCCGAGCGCCGGGCCAATGCTGCCGATCGCGATGGTGAGCCCTGCAGTAAAGATGGATACGGCGCCGATGATGATGTCGCCGCTGATTTCGCTCATATCAGTCTCCCGGTGTGTCGTTTTGCTTGTGATCGCCCTGTGCGGCTTGCGCCGACGCGATATAAACCATGGCCAGCACGGCGAAGATATAGGCCTGGACCAGCCCGGTGATCAAGCCGAGCACTTGCAGCAGGACGGGGAAAAAGAACGGGATGATCCCCAACAGGATCGCGCCGATCACCGAGCCGCTCATCATGTTGCCGTACAGGCGCACGGCCAAGGCCACGGTCCGCGTGATTTCGCCCATGACATTAAACGGCAGCATGAACACCGTGGGCTTCAGGTATTCGGCCAGATAAGCCCGTAAACCCCGCCGGGCGACGCCGTAGAGCGGGACCGCCACCAACACCGCAATCGCCAATGCCACGGTGGTCGACAGCGAGGCGGTGGGGGGCTGATAGCCGGGGACGACAGCGAATAGATTAGCCGCGGCGATGAACAGGAACAGCGTGCCGATGAAGGGCAAGTACGGTCCCGGCTCCTGCCGACTGGCCGACCGGATCTGATCGCGCAAGGCGGTCACCAGAATTTCCAGCAGGTTCTGCCAGCGCGATATCGACACATCGTCGCGCAGCCGCCGTGTGATCAGGTAGGAACCCAGAGCCAGGACCGCCATAACCAGCCAGGTAAAGGCGATGGTCGCGTTGACCGGGATCGGCCCCCACCACCACAGGACGGTCGTGTCGGGACTCAGTTGCATCGGCTGCCCCTCCCGGGTTCGATCCGACGGATCCATACCCAGCGGGCAGCCAGCAACCCCGCAGCGGCGGCCGCATAACGCTGCCAGTGACCGTCAGCCAGCCAATAAAAGCCCAGCGCCACCAGCACGAGCCGGAGGAACAGGCTCGCCGCCACCCCCAAGCCCGGATTGCGCCATTGGGCCGCATGACGGACGGTGAACCACAGCCCGCCGAAGTAGAAGCTGCCCAGCAGCGTCCCGGCCAGAGCAGCCCCTATGAGTTCGACCATCGAAGCTGCCACGTCAAGCATCTCCATCGTTGGGCGGTCCTTCCCGTTTGATCCAGTACCAAGCGTTCATGCAACCGAGCAGGACGCCCAAGAACAGCAGCGTCAGCGTCCAGGAGGCGCGCCCCGGCCAGTGCTTGTCGATCCAAACGCCGAGCGCGACACCCAGGACGGTCGGCACGGCCACCGACCACCCCACCAGCCCGAACATGCCGAGGCCGAACCACACGCTGCGTTCCGGCTGCGATCGGGCACGCGCGCGGCGCGCGGCCTTTTCCCCGATGGTATCGGCGAGGTCCTTCCGGCGCTTGGGATCGGGTGGCTTGTTATCGTCCCCGCTGCAGTTCGAGAAAACGTTTCGCCACCCCGGCCTCCAGCCGCGCGAGGACGGTGCGCGCGCAGCGTTCGTGCTCGTCGAGATCGCCGTAGCGTTTCACCATCGACCGCTTCAAGACCGCTGGATCGCCACCGGCGACCGCCTCGCGGGTGGACACCCGGACGTCCGGACCGCATTTGACCAGGATACCCTCATCGATGCCGACGAACATTTCGATACCCGCCGCGGTGACGTAAGTCAGCAGCCCCGGAACCAGCGCCGTGACGAAATCGACGTGACGCGGTTCCAGGCAGAACGAGCCGTTTTCGGCCTCGGCAATGACCTTGGTGACCGCTTCGTCCACCAGCACGTCGCTCGGCAGGATGACCTTGAGCCGCATCTCACTCCCCGTTCGTAGCATCGTCGCGCCTGGCCTCGCCGATCGGACCGATCATATAGAGCGCAGTCTCCGGCACATCGAAGTACGCGTCGCCGAGGATGCGCTCGCAGCCTTCGAGGGTGTCGTCGAGACTCACCCAGCGGCCCGCCTGTCCGGTGAACTGTTCCGTGGCGAAGAACGGCTGCGTCAGAAAGCGCTCCAGCCGGCGCGCACGATTCACCGTACGGCGGTCCATTTCGGACAGCTCCTCCAGGCCCAGCATCGCGATGATGTCCTTGAGCTCTTCATATTCGGCCAGGGTGCGGCGCACGGCCTGCGCGATGCGGCAATGGCGTTCGCCCACCACCGCGGGGTTCAGCATCTTGGAGTTCGAGGCCAGCGGGTCGATGGCCGGATAAAACCCTTGGGCCGCCCGTTTGCGCGACAACACCACCGAGGCGGAGAGGTGGGCGAAGGTATGGCTGGCGGACGGGTCGGTGAAATCGTCCGCCGGCACGTAGACCGCCTGCACCGAGGTGATCGCGCCGGTGAGGGAGCTGGCGATGCGCTCTTCCAGTTCGGCGAGTTCGGTGGCGAGGGTGGGCTGATAGCCGACGCGGGAGGGAATCCGGCCCATCAGCCCTGAGACTTCGGTGCCCGCCTGGATGAAGCGGAAGATGTTGTCGATCAGCAGCAGCACATCCTGCTTTTCCACGTCGCGGAAATACTCCGCGATGGTCAGCGCGGCGTGCCCGACGCGAAAGCGCGCCCCGGGCGCTTCGTTCATCTGTCCGAACACCAGCACGGCGCGGTCCAGGACCCCGCTGTCCCGCATCTCGCGATAGGTCTCCTCGGCCTCGCGGCAGCGTTCGCCGATCCCGCAGAACAGGCTGACGCCCCGGTAACGGCCGGCCATGTTATGGATCAACTCGGCAATCACCACCGTCTTGCCGACACCGGCCCCGCCGAACATGCCCGCCTTGCCGCCCCGTTCCAACGGCGAGAGCAGATCGATGGCCTTGATGCCGGTCTCAAACATCTCCATCTTGGCCGAACGCCGGGCCAGCGGCAGCGGCGCTTGATGGATGGAGCGCCATTCGCCTCCTTGGAACGGGTCTCCGCCGTCGATCGCGGTCCCGAACACATTGAGCATCCGCCCCAACAGCCGCCGACCCACCGGCACTCGCAGCGGCTGGCCGGTATCCAACGCCGGAGCTCCGCGGAACAAGCCCTGTGTCGGCGTCAACGCGATCCCCCGGACCGTATCCGCGCTTTGATGAGCCACGACTTCAATAATCACCGGATGCTCGTTCCCCGCCTGCAGCGCATGATGGACCGCCGGCAGACAGCTGGGAAAGTGGATATCCACGACGCTGCCGCGCACGGAAACGACGCTGCCCGGATGGTCTACTGCCTTGGGTGCGTTCATCTCGCGACAGGGACGGCAGTCATTCGGCAGAACACACCGGCACAACGCCCCGGATTAGGCGGCAGGTTACGGTTTGCTTTCACTTTGCAGGACTAAAAGTTCACGAACAGCGACCCCATGACCAGGTGCTGCATGATGTTGTTGACGTGCTTTGCGTCATCGATGTACTGATTCATATAGCCCAGCTCCGCTCGGATGCCCGGAGAAAAGGACCAGCCCAGTCCCAGGAAGGCACGGTTCTGGTCGAAACCGGCGGCGCCACCGTAGGGCGTCGAATTCGCGCGCACCAGCACTTCGTCCCAGACGACCAGACTCAGGCGCGGTTCAACCCCAAAAGGTCGCAGAAACCGGATCAATTGGCGCGGCCTGAATCGCGGCTGGTCACCGCGCAGGAAGTCGACGTCCATCATCGTTCGGAATGTGAGGGTCCCCCAAGTCGTCGGGGCGATGTATCGGAAGGCCGCGAGCACCTCTTGTTCCGAGATATAAATCGACGGTCCGGCGGGGTGCGTCGGTACCCAGGTGTAGCCGACCCAGAGCGTAGCACGGTCGCTGAGGGAATAGCCAAGTGCGGCGCGCAGAATCCCCTGGTACCACTGCTGCCAGTCATTATTGAGACGAGCCTGCGCTTCCAGCCAGATTCGCCAGTTCTCCAGCTCGGGATGAATGAACTTCAAGCTGCCTTCCCCATACAGTTGAAGCCAACTGCCGGTATCCTGATACAGTTCGCCGGCTCTCGCCATCGGCGTCGAGAGCGCAAGGCCGACAACGATGGCCCAATGGACCCGGCGAGATGTCTTGAGCCTGCGCATCATGGCGATTGGCCAGCGATCACGCGCGGCGAACTTTTCTCTCGACGCTGCATCCATGGTGAAACGATCGATTTCTATCGGTGATACACTGCGCTCATGGGCCGTTTCGTATCGCGGGGAACATATTTGCCGGGGCGAGAAGCCGTGCTTGCCTATTCGCGCCGTTCACGCGCTCGCCATCGGTATGGTCCTAGCCGACACAACAAACAAAGTCCACCTCTGAACGCCATGAACATCTCAGCTCACGCTCGGCGGGTCTGGCAACGCCTCGCTATTGCGCTCTTTCCCTGTTGGCTGGCGCAAGGCTGCGTGTCGGATACACAACTCCTTGCCGGCAACGCAACTTCTGCCGTCGAGACGGCGAATAAGCAGGCGGCGTCCGAACTCAGTTGCCCCGGGGCCGCCGGATCGATACGCTCGCAACGGGTCGTGCAAGGCGCGCCGCTTGGTTACCTCTGGAGCGGCTACATC
>JALORT010000480.1 GCA_025458755.1 Methylotetracoccus sp. | reverse complement strand
GTTGCGGGTGGCGTGCCGGCGCGTCCGGATCGGTCCGGAAGTGGTCGTAGAAGCGCCAAGCGCGCATGGTTTCCCGAAGCTGCAGGACTTCCGGCGCGGCTCTGGGATCGGCGAGATGGCCGAACAGGCCGTCGCAAGGCCCTAATCGTTGCGCGACGACTTGCCATGTCGAGCCCGTACGGACCCGGGCCATCGGACCGCTGCGATCGACCAGCAAGGCTGCGGGGCGAAAACAGGGTCCGGCCCAGATGCACTCGCGCTTGATCTCCGGGTCGCGCCCAAAGGCCGAGCGGGATGGTGTTGGCAGTCCGAGAGATACCGCGTAGCTGAAATCGTCGCCGCCGAAGCCGAGCCGCAAGCGCACGACGTCCTTGCGTGGACCGCCCTGAACCGCGACATCGCCAGTTTGCATGCGCCGGGAGAGCTGTTCGGGTCCTGCCCAGAGCGAGGACGGCAGCCCCCCTTCGCGGGCGAGTGCGGCGACCAGGCCATCGCGCGCCGTCGCCGCCAGGAGCCGCAGGGCGCGATAAAGATTGGACTTGCCGCTGCCGTTCGGGCCGGTGACGATGTTCAGCGGGCCTAGCGGCAAGCTCAGCCGGAGCAGCGAGCGGTAGTTCGCGACCGCGAGCGTATGCAACATGGAGACGCCCGTGGCGCTGCCGTAGCGGCGAGTTCTATTCGGAACCCTGCAGGTGCAGCGGGATTTCCGTGTAGCTGCGGTCGCCCTGGAACCGGAATCCCCGCATCTCCAGCACCCCTTTGGTCCCGAGCGAGATGATCAGATACAAGGCGTCGGGATACTCCGCCTGCAGCAGGTCGGCGGCTGAGGGTTCGGCGCCGGTTGCCGGATGCGAATGAAAAATGGCGAACAGGTCTTCCCCGCGCTCGCGCATCTCGCGCATCGCCTGGATCTGTTCCCTGGCATCGAGCAGAAAGCGGCATTCCGGCTGGTCGGCCACGTTTCGGACGGGATAGCAGTGTTCGGGCGAGCCATTCCTGCCGCCGATCAGTCCGCAGACCTCCTGGTCGGGGAACTGCTGGGCGTGATGCAGAATCTGGTTCACGAGCTTGCGCGAAAGGGCGATGGAGCGGGACTGAGTCATCAGCGGTTGCCTGGTCAGTGTGAGAGTTGCGCGGAGCGGTGCGCTTCGCCTGCCGGTGCCGGTGGAATGACGGAAATCTCCGCCGGAACCACGGCGAGCCCGCCGTATCGGGTCAGGCCGGTCTGGCTGACGTGGAGTTGGGCGATCGAACGGCGATATCCGGTGAACTCGCCGCCGCTGACGAATCCTCCGGCGATCCGGTAAAGGCCCGGTGCCAGCGGCATGAACGGGACGTGCACGTGCAGTCGCCCGGTGCCGGGGATCAACGCCGGGCCAACCAGGGCTGCATTCATGCTTCCGGCCAGGATGCCGGCGGAATTCCAGAATTCGAGCACCACAGCCGAAGGGACGATCCCCCGCGCCGCCTGGTAGCTGATGAGCCAATCGGTTGAAGCCCCTGGAGACGCCTGCAGGGCCGGTTCGTCCACCTCGGTCGAAGTCCGCAAAGACTGGATGGTGATGGGGCCTTCGCTGTCGTCCGGAGCGTCGGGAACGAGGCCCAGCGGTTTCAGCGCCTTGTTCAGATAGCCAACCGCCTCGTGGTACTGGTACAACAGCGCATCCGGCGAGCCCTCGGCCAGCGGCTTCCCGTCGAACAGCAGCAGGCAGCGGTCAGCGACCGCACGAATGTTCATCTCTGCGTGGGACACGAAGACGATGGCCGTTCCTTGCGCCTTCAACGCGTTGATCCGGTCGAGGCAGCGCAGCTGAAACGCGATATCGCCGACGGCCAGAACCTCGTCGATCAGCAGGATGTCCATTGGCATACAGGTCGCGATGCCGAACTCCAGGCGCGCATACATGCCGTCCGAATAGTGTTTGACCGGACGATCCAGCGCTTCGGCCAGGTCCGTGAACGCGACGATGCCCTCCAGCTGGCGGTCCGTATCGCGCTTGCTGAGGCCGAGTTCCGAGCATTTGATGTAGATGTTCTCGCGTCCCGTCAGCAGCGGCTGCAGACCGCTGCCCAACCGGATCAGGCTGTGCACCTCGCCGAACACCGTGATCTCGCCGCGGTCGGGGTTGCCGTCGCCGTCGATCAGCTTCAAGAGCGTGCTCTTGCCGGCGCCATTCGGACCAATCAGGCCCAGACATTCGCCGCGGGCGATCGCTACCGATACATCGTGCAAGGCCCAGAATTCGTCGCGCCGCAGCGCGCCGCGTGCAGGTCGACCGATCAGCCGCCGTGCGAAATCCTCCAGACCGTAGCGCACCGATGCGGCGCTCGTCCGGCAGAATTTCTTGCTGACGTGGTCGATCTGGATGGCGATTTCGGACACGGTCGATCGAAGGGGTGACGTAGAATGCGGGGGTTTCCCATCAGGCCGCGAGGCGCGCCGCAACCTTAACCCAGCGTATCAGGAACGGTAAAGCCCCGATGGTACAGGACCCAAGCCTGCTGCTTTATTGCCGCCCCGGCTTCGAGAAGGAATGCGCTGGCGAGATCCAGGAGAAAGTCGCGGCTGCGGGGCTGCCGGGCTACGTGATCGCGCGCGACGGCGACGGTTACCTGA
>JALORT010000077.1 GCA_025458755.1 Methylotetracoccus sp. | reverse complement strand
CTTCGTACCGCCGCCGTTCGCCGCCGATGCCATCATGGAAGCCATCGATGCCGGCGTCAACGTGGTGGTCGTGATCGCGGACGGCATACCGGTGCAGGACATGGTCCGCCTTCAGCGTTACCGGGAAGGCAAGGACTGCATCGTGATCGGACCGAACACCCCGGGCATCATCACGCCGGATGAATGCAAAGTCGGAATCATGCCGGCACACATCTATCGAAAAGGCCGTATCGGCGTCGTATCACGCTCCGGCACGTTGAATTACGAAGCAACCGAACAAATGGCGGCGCTGGGCCTCGGACAAAGCACCTCGGTCGGGATTGGCGGCGATCCGGTCAACGGCACCGATTTCGTGACCGTACTCCGGGCTTTCGAAGCCGACCCGGAAACGGATGCCGTGGTCATGATCGGCGAGATCGGCGGCCCGCAGGAAGTCGCCGCCGCGCGCTGGGCCAAGGACAACATGACGAAACCTTTAATCGGGTTCGTCGCCGGCGTTTCCGCGCCGCAGGGACGCCGAATGGGCCACGCCGGCGCGATCATCGCCGGCGAATCGGACACCGCCAACGCCAAGATGGATGCCATGGAAGCGCTTGGACATTATGTGGCCCGAAATCCTGCCCGGATCGGCCAAACCGTGCTGAGGGCTCTCCAAGAGAACGGCATCGACTACTGAGCGCCGAGCGCACAGAGCCCCGCCGTACTTTATGGCGAGATCTAAATAACAGCCACGGCCAGAGCCCGATATGAGTGTTGCACAGATCACACCGACGCAACTGAGAGAGCGGCTCGACTCCGCGACGGATCCGCTGCTCCTGCTTGATGTCCGGGAACCGTTGGAGCGCGCCCATTGCCACATCCCTGGCAGCCTCCACATTCCGATGCAGCAGGTACCTTCGCGCCTCGCCGAGCTGCCGATCGAGGCCGATATCGTGGTGTTCTGCCATCACGGCATGCGCAGCATGCAGGTCGCAAATTTCCTGGATCAGCGGGGTTATGCGCGGGTTTCCAATCTGTCGGGCGGGATCGACGCCTGGTCGACCGAAGCTGACCCTTCCGTCCCTCGCTACTGAGGTTTCTGGTCGCAGTGGAGCGCGGCGACGCGGAAAATCAGGTGCAGCGGCTCGCGGCACGCCTGCTCGGCTATCGCGTGTTCCCTGACGGCGACGGCAAAATGAACTTGAGCGTGACCGACATCGGCGGCGAACTGCTGGTGGTGTCCCAATTCACGTTGGCCGCCGACACCGCCAAAGGCTTGCGCCCCAGCTTCACGCCCGCGGCCGATGCCGCAATCGGGGAGCGGCTTTACCGGGCGTTGATCGCGCACTGCCGGCACGGTCTCCCCGGACGCGTCGCGACCGGGCGCTTCGGCGCCGAGATGCAAGTCTCCCTGGTCAACGATGGGCCGGTCACGTTCATCCTACGCGCGCCACCGGCACCGCCATGCACCTGACCGCCACCGCTCTTGGCCCACGCGAGACGCCAAGCCCTCTTCGATGAACGCAGCATCCGCGCCGGACCGCTTCTGAAACGGGGCTTTCACAGCATTCTGCGGACAAAGCGCGGCGTGACTTCCACTCACCGGAAAGATTAAAGCTGAGCGACCCGAGTGCGGGCAGCCCGCCTCACTCCACCTTGATACTTTGGCGTTTCGAGCCGGGTAGCTTCGGTACGGAGATTTCGAGAATACCGTCTTTAAACGAGGCCTTCGCCTTGTCGCCGTCCACTTGTCCCGGAAGACGCACCGTCCGCTGACACTCACCCCGGCTCAGCTCGCGGCGAAAGTATTGTCCTTTCTCCTCTTTCTTCTCATGCTGAGAATGGGCCCGAATGCTCAACATGTTCTCGCTGACGGAGACGTCGACGTTTTCCTTGTCCACGCCGGGCAGTTCCGCCTTGACGATGACTTCATCATCGCGGTCGATGATGTCGAGCTTTGGCCAGCGGGCACCAAACGCCGCTTCCAGATCGGGAAAGCCGCGGCGCAGCAAAGGCTGCATCCAGCCGCCCCGGTTCAGGAATTCGTCGAACAAATGTTCGACTTCCTCGAACGGACCCAGCCACTGGCTTCGCGCCGGCTGCACCTGAAGCTCTTTCCCGGCTTCTTTCGATTCTTTGTCCTCTTTCTTGGCCATGGGAGTTCTCCTTGCAGATTCTTGATTTCGGATAGGGAGTCGCGGGGCGTTGGAACAAAGGTTCCTAGCCCGTCGCCGCACTTTCGGCACCGGCGACGGAACGTCCGCCGCTCGATCGTCAGTGAATGCTCCGGCAAGCCTCACAACGCAACCCCCGCTTTCGCGGAAATGGGTCTTTTGGAGACCCGATTCAAGGCGCCGGAGACCTGCTTCTTAAGCCATTTGGCTGACGACGTCAATGCTCGCCGCATCCGATGGGTCCGTCCCTGCGCGAATCATCGATCGACTCATCACCGGCAGAGCACAGCCCCGGACAGCGGAGTGGTTGGCTGGCCTTCCGGGACGGCCCGCGAGTCATTGGCCTGAAATGCTTGTGACTGATACTATTCCCTGTTTTGCCACCGACGGATCACCGTCCACTTGAGCCTTCATGCTGGAAAAACTCAGAAATATCGCGATCATCGCCCATGTCGATCACGGCAAGACTACGTTGGTCGACAAGCTGCTGCGGCAATCCGGCACCTTCGCCGCGCACGAGCGGCTCGAGGAGCGCGTCATGGATTCGAATGCTCTGGAAAAGGAACGGGGCATCACCATCCTCGCGAAGAATACCTCCCTCGACTGGAACGACTATCGCATCAATATCGTCGATACGCCCGGACACGCCGATTTCGGCGGCGAAGTCGAACGGGTCTTGTCGATGGTGGACTCAGTGCTTCTGCTCGTCGACGCGGTGGACGGTCCGATGCCGCAGACGCGATTCGTGACCCAGAAAGCCTTCTCGCTGGGACTGAAGCCGATCGTCGTGATCAACAAGATCGACCGCCCGGGCGCCCGCCCCGACTGGGTGGTCGACCAGACGTTCGACCTGTTCGACCGCTTGGGCGCGACCGAAGAGCAGCTTGATTTTCCGATCATCTACGCCTCTGCGCTGCACGGCTACGCGGGGTTCACACCCGACATCCGCGAGGGCGACCTGACCCCGCTGTTTCAGACCATCGTCGACCGGGTTCCGCCGCCTCCGGTCGATCCGGAAGGTCCGTTTCAGATGCAGATCAGCAGCCTGGATTACAACACCTACGTCGGCGTGATCGGTATCGGGCGGGTGCAGCGGGGCACCGTTCGCACCAACACCCCGATCGTGGTCGTGCCGCGCGAGGGTTCCAATCGGCAGGGCCGCATTCTGCAGATCCTTTCCTTCCGCGGATTGCAGCGCATCGAGGTTGCGGAAGCCAGCGCCGGTGACATCATCGCGATCAGCGGCATCGACACGCTGGACATCTCGGATACCCTGTGCGCACCGGAGCAGCCCGAGGCACTGCCGGCGCTGGCGGTCGACGAACCCACCGTCAGCATGACCTTCCAGGTCAACAAGTCGCCGTTCGCCGGCAAGGAAGGCAAGTTCGTGACTTCGCGGCAGATTCGTGAGCGGCTGTTGCGTGAGCTGAAACACAACGTGGCGCTGCGGGTCGAGGAGACGGATGATCCCGATAAATTCAAGGTCTCCGGCCGCGGCGAATTGCATCTATCGATCCTGATCGAGAACATGCGCCGCGAAGGCTACGAACTCGGCGTCTCCCGTCCGGAAGTCATCTTGAAGGAAGTCGACGGCGAACTCTGTGAGCCGTACGAATTCGTGACACTGGAGGTCGAAGAGGCTCACCAAGGCGCGGTGATGGAAAAACTCGGTTCCCGCAAGGCGGACCTGTTGAACATGCAGCCCGATGGCCAAGGCCGAGTGCGCCTTGAATACATGGTGCCCTCGCGCGGGCTGCTGGGATTTCAGACGGAGTTTCTGAGCACGACCAGCGGCAGCGGTCTCTTCTACCACGTGTTCGACCACTACGGACCGATGAAAAAGGGTGAGCTCGGCAACCGAACCAACGGTGTGCTGATTTCCAACACCGACGGCAAGGCGTTGGCGTTTGCGTTGTTCAATCTGCAGGAGCGGGGCAGACTGCTGATCGATCCCGGTGTCGACGTCTATGAGGGCATGATTATCGGCATTCACACGCGGGCCAATGACTTAGTGGTCAACCCGACACGGGCGAAGCAGCTCACCAACATCCGGGCGGCCGGCAGCGACGAGAACATCCTTCTGACGCCGCCGATCCGCTTCAGCCTCGAGCAGGCCCTGGAATTCATTGACGACGACGAACTGGTGGAAGTGACGCCGGCTTCGATCCGGTTGCGTAAGAAGATGCTGCTGGAGCACGAAAGGAAACGGGCCCTCCGCGCCAGCGGCGAGTCCTGAACACACCGTCACCTGCGAGCGCGGGGATCCGTTCCCTTCGCTCAACAGCCCCCCGTTTCGGAAGGGCGGGGAGGCAGGCTGCTGCCGTGCCTCTGGACTTTTCAGGGTAAGAGCGTCCGCGTATGTTCTTCAGGCAACTCGAGTACCTGGTGACCCTGGCCCGCGAGAAGCACTTCGCCCGCGCGGCGGACGCCTGCCATGTCTCGCAGCCGGCCCTGTCCACTGCGATACGGCACCTGGAGGAAGAACTGGGTGTGGCGATCGTGCAGCGCGACCGACGCTTCCTGGGGTTCACGCCTGAGGGCGAACGTATCCTGGCCTGGGCACGACACAGCCTGGCTGCCTTGTCCGGACTACGGCAGGAGGCGTCGGCCGCGCAGCGCCATCTCACCGGCGTTCTGCGCGCCGGAATCGTCCCCACGGGGGCTGCGGTGATGTCGAGGCTGACGGGTGCCTGCCGGGCTGCGCACCCCGACCTGAACTACAGCATCCTGTCGCTTTCCAGCGGCGAAATCCTGCGCCGGCTGGACGAATACGAGCTCGATGTCGGCCTGATGTATCTGGATGACATCGGTACCGAGGGTTTCCGCGTGCTGCCGCTCTACCGCGAACGCTACATGTTGCTGGTGCCGGAGGCGGCACCGGAAGCCGCACTGCCCGCCGGGCAATGGAAGGAGCTTGCCCACCTGCCGCTCTGCCTGCTGACGCCCAACATGCAAAACCGCCAAGTCGTGAACAGCGCCTTCCGCCGTGCGGCGGTGCAACCCTATGTGGTCGTCGAAACCGATTCAATGACCGCGCTGCTGGCCCACGTGCGTCAGGCCGGCTTGTACAGTGTCGTTCCGCACAGCCTGCTCGGCTTTCCCGCCCCGCCGCTCGGAACGCGGATGCTGCCCCTGACCCCGGAATTCACCCGGGGCATCGGCCTGATCACGCTCGTCCAGGACCCTCCTGCGCCTCTCCCGTCCGCGATTCTCGGCATTGCCGAGACACTGGATCTGCAAGGCCTCTTCGACGTCGCCTCGACAGCCCCGCGGCAACCTGTTTCCGACATTCGATAAACGGCGCTTATCAGTGCATCCATCCAAACGATTGGACGCACCACGGTCCTTTCTCCGAGCATGTTGCCCGAACCAACGCTCCATCCGGAGCAAGAGCAATGCCGGAGCCTATCGTGTCAGACGCCAAGATTCAGGAATACAAAGCCCCCGCCGCCGGCTGGGGCGCACTCAAAAACGTTGCGATTCACCTGCTGAAAGAGCGCATTCCGGGCAAAGGCGCACTCACCTTGCTGGCCCAGAACCAGCCGGATGGCTTCGACTGCCCCGGCTGCGCCTGGCCTGACCGCGAGCACGCCTCGACTTTCGAGTTCTGTGAAAACGGGGTCAAGGCGGTCGCTGCCGAAACGACCGCCAAGCGCGTCACGCCGGAGTTCTTTGCTGCCCACACCGTCACCGAGTTACTCGGCCAATCCGATTACGAGCTGGAAGGACACGGCCGGCTCACCCATCCACTGGTTTACGACGCGGGCAGCGACAGGTACCTGCCGATCCCGTGGGAGGGCGCCTGCGCGTTGATCGCTCGGCATCTCAACGCGCTGCCCGATCCCAACCAGGCCGCCTTTTACACCTCGGGCCGGGCCAGCAATGAAGCCGCCTTCCTCTACCAGCTGTTCGTGCGCCGCTACGGCACCAACAATTTTCCCGATTGTTCGAACATGTGTCACGAACCCACCAGTGTCGGCCTACCCGAATCGGTCGGCGTCGGCAAGGGTACGGTCACGCTGGACGACTTCGACCAGGCCGACACCCTGATGCTGTTCGGCCAGAATCCGGCCACCAACCATCCGCGTATGCTCGGCGAACTGCGCGCCTGCGCGAAGCGCGGCGCCACGATCGTGTCGATCAACCCGTTGCGCGAACGCGGCCTGGAACGCTTCGCCAGCCCTCAGCATGTGCTCGACATGCTGTCTCCCAAGGGCGTCCCGATCAGCTCAGTCTTCATCCGACCCGCATTGGGCGGCGATCTCGCACTGCTCAAAGGTGTCGCCAAACGCGTTCTGGAACTGGATGACGAAGCACTCGCCACGGGGGCCCCACGCGTGGTGGACGACGACTTCATCACGGAGCACACCGCCTACTTCGAGGAATTCGCCGCCGACCTTCGCGCCGAGCCTTGGGACGATCTCGTCACCGAATCCGGCGTGAGCCGCGACGAGATCGAGCGGCTGACGCAGATCTACGTGCGCGGCAAAGCGGTCATCGCCACGTGGGGTATGGGGCTGACCCAGCACAAACACGCCGTGGCCGCGGTGCAAATGCTCACCAACCTGATGCTGATGCGCGGCAACATCGGCCGACCGGGGGCGGGACTATGCCCGGTGCGCGGTCACTCCAATGTTCAGGGTGACCGCACCGTGGGCATCGACGAAAAACCGTCACCGGCGTTCCTCGACCGCTTGGAACGGGTCTTCGGTTTCAAGCCCCCGCGTGCCCACGGCTACGACGTGGTCGGTACCATTCAGGCCATGCTGGACAGCAAAGTGAAGGTATTCATCGGCCTGGGCGGCAATTTCGTGATGGCGGCGCCCGACACGCCGCGGGTGTTCGAAGCCATGCGCCGCTGCGAACTGACCGTGCACATCGCCACCAAGCTGAACCGCAGCCATCTGGTGCACGGCAGGGACGCATTGATCCTGCCGACGCTGGGCCGGACCGAAATCCACGCCACCGCCGCTGGTCCTCAGGGCGTCACGGTGGAAGACTCGATGAGCATGGTGCACCTGTCGTACGGCATCAACAAACCCGCTTCGCCTGAATGTCGGTCGGAAATCGAAATCGTGGCCCGCATCGCGCACGCCACCCTGCCGGACGCCGGGATCCCCTGGTTATGGTATGCCGAGGACTATGCGCGCATTCGAGATGCGATCGAAAAGGTGTACGACGACTTCCATCACTTCAATGAACGCGTCGCCAGGCCGGGCGGCTTTCACCTCCGTGTGGCCTCACGGGACCGCGAATGGCTGACTGCGAGCGGCAAGGCGGAGTTCAAGGTGCATGCGATTCCAAAGGATACGCCCATCCACCGTGCGCGGTCGGTGTACGGCGACCGCCTGCTTACCCTGATGACCACCCGGTCGCACGACCAGTACAACACGACCGTGTACGGCCTGGATGACCGTTACCGCGGCGTGTTTGGTCAGCGGAAGATCGTGTTCATGAATGCGAACGACATGCAGAGGATGGGGTTCAGTGCCGGGGAACTGGTCGACATCACGAGCCTGTGGGACGACGGCATCGAACGCCGGGTCGAAGGCTTCCGGTTGGTCGAGTACGACATCCCGGCCGGCTGCCTCGGCGGCTATTACCCGGAAACCAACCCACTGGTGCCGCTCGACAGCTTCGCCGATAAGGCACGCACCCCCACCTCGAAATCCATCCCGGTGCTGCTGGAGCGTTCCCGTGTCCCGGCCTGAACCAGAAAGCCGAAACGGCGAGGATCTCGACCCGCTGCTGATTGCGATTCTGCACGAACTCTGCGGCGACGCTCAGCAAGGCGCCACACCCGAGAGCGGCCTGTCGCTGGCTCGCTTGGCCAAACGTGTCGGCGTGCGCCAGAGCACGCTCCGCCGCCATCTGACGGCGCTGGAAGGTGCCGGAATCGTCACGGTAGCATTGGGCGAGGACGGCGGCGGGACCGTCGCTTTGGCGTATAGCGGCCGGACGCTGGGCAACCCGTGACCGGTGGATGGGGTAGACCCTGACACACTCCGCACTGACGTGAATTCGGCACGGCCCGAACAGCGGCGTGCGCAGCACGGGTGCCCTGTACCCGGGCACACGGTCAACCGTTCCTGGCTAGCCGAACGCTGCGAAGCGCGACGCCGGAGCCGGCCTGGATGAGCGTCGGCGCGGAGCAGGCCCGGCCTGGAAGCGCTTGGCTTCAGGATAAGGAAAGACATCGGCGAGGTACCCTCGGCGTATGTTTTCCTGGCACTGACGCCAGTACTCGGGTTCCAGCAGGTTGCGGTGCGAGGCGAAGAAGGCGTCGCGGACACGCGGGCTGGTGAGCAAAAACGGGGCGAACTCTTCGGGAAAGACGTCCGCCGGCCCGACCGAGTACCACGGCTCACCGTAGAGTTCATACTCGGGATAGGGGGGCGGCGGGATACGCCGGAAATTGCACTCCGTCAGGTAGCAGATTTCATCATAGTCGTAGAACACCACCCGTCCCAGGCGCGTCACACCGAAGTTCTTGAACAGCAGGTCTCCGGGAAAGATGTTGGCCGCCGCCAACTGCTTGATCGCCTGACCGTACTCGTCGATAGCCCCTCGCAGCTGATCCTCGTCCGCTTGGCGCAGATAAACGTCGAGCGGAGTCATACGCCGCTCGATGTACAGATGCTTGATCACGAGGTGACTGCCGTCGATCTCCAGGCTGGAGGCAGCCTCGCTGGTCAGCTCGCTCAGCAACTCCCGGCTGAACCGGTCCACGGGGAAGGCGGCCTCCGAGTACTCCAGCGAGTCGGCCATCCTGCCGACCCGGTCGTGCTGCTTCACGAGCTGGTATTTGGCGATGACTTTCTCGCGCGTCGTCTCCTTGGGCGGGGGGAAGCGGTCCTTGATGATCTTGAACACGTACGGGTAGGACGGGAGCGTAAACACGCACATCACCATACCCCTGGCACCGGGGGCGATGACGAACTCATCGGTCGAGTGCTTCAGGTGGCGCAGGAAGTCCCGGTAGAACTCGGTTTTGCCGTGCTTCTGGCGCAGCAGAAACTCGACCACCGCCGAGGGGACCTCGGTTTCAACCATGAAGTAGGAGCGCGCGAAGCTGAACAGACTGGCCACTTCGTCCTCACCGACCAGCAGCGCGTCGACGTAGAGACCCTCGCCCTCCTTGTTCAGCAGCGGCAGGGCGAACGGAATCTCTTCGGCGCCGTTGACCGCCTTGCCGATGATGTAGGCCGCCTTGTTGCGGTAGAACGGGCAGTTCAGGACGGATAGCTGAAAGTTCTGCTGAACCACCGCGCCCGGTGGAAGTTTGGCTTTGACGGCACGCAGAATGTTGCAGACGTCCCTCCGCTGGTTGATGAAAGGCAACCCGAAGCCGAAACTCGCCAGCATCCGCCGCAAAACCCGGTCGAAGCCCTCGCGGGCCGGATAGTAGCTCGTGTGGGTGGAGACCTCGAGCTCGAGATGCTCCGTGGACACGGCGGGCCGCACGAAGATGTTGCGGTTGTTGTAGTAACGCCGGTGGAACAGGCGGCAGAACACGGAGTTGTAGAAGGTCTCGGCGAGCTCCGGCTGTTTGTACTGGTGGAGCAGGTGCACATACTCCACCTTGATTTTTTCCCAGAGCGCCTCGTCGAGGTCCTGCACCCCGCAGTTGTGCTGAACCTCGACAGTCGTTTCGCCGACGCGCTGGTCGTAGTAGTCGATCCGCTCGCGCGAGGCGCGCTGCGCGCCCATCCAGTCCGCGCCTTCGAAACGGCGGCGCGCACCGGCCGTGATGGCCTGAAACAGCGCATAATGACGCCCGAAGCCCCGCAGAATCATCCGGGCGATGCGCTTGGCCAGCCACGACGATGCGGCGGCGCTGTTCACGGCCGTCAGCCCACGGCGACGAGGCGGAACTGAGCCTCTTCAGTCGACCCGGAAAGCGCCGTCAGCGAGGAGTGGCCACCCTGGATGGTCGTCGTCACTGCGTCGAAGTAGCCGGCACCCACTTCCTGTTGATGCGCCACGAACGTGTAGCCCCGGTCCGCCGCGGCGAACTCGCGTTGTTGGACCATCTCAACATAGGCAGTCATTCCCTCGTCAGCGTAGCGCTCCGCCAAGTCGAACATGTGGAACCACATGCTGTGGATGCCCGCCAGGGTAATGAACTGATAGACATAGCCCATGGCGGCCAGCTCCCGCTGGAAACAGGCGATGGTGGCATCGTCCAGCTTTTGCTTCCAATTGAATGACGGGCTGCAGTTATAGGCCAAAACTTTTTCGGGATATGCCCGCTTGATGGCGTCGGCAAAACGCCGAGCGAACGTGAGATCGGGGGTGCTGGTCTCGCACCACACCATATCCGCATAGGGCGCATAGGCCAATCCCCGGGCGATCGCTTGGTCGAGACCGGGCCGGGTGTGGAAGAATCCCTCCTCGGTACGCTCGCCGGTCAGGAACCGCTGATCCCGTTCATCCACATCGAAAGTGACCAGCGCCGCCGCCTCGGCGTCGGTGCGGGCCACCAAGAGCGTCGGCACGCCCATGACGTCGGCCGCCAGCCGTGCGGCGATCAGTTTTTGCACCGCCTCCTGAGTCGGCACCAAGACCTTGCCCCCCATATGGCCGCATTTCTTTACCGCTGAGAGCTGGTCCTCGAAATGCACCCCGGCCGCGCCGGCAGCGATCATATTCTTCATCAGCTCGAACGCGTTCAGCACCCCGCCGAATCCGGCCTCGGCATCGGCCACGATCGGCAGGAAATAGTCGATATAACCCGGGGCACCCGGATCGATACCGCGGGACCACTGGATCTCATCGGCGCGCTTGAATGCATTGTTGATGCGGCGCACCACCGCCGGAACCGAGTCGTACGCATAAAGAGACTGGTCGGGGTACATCGACTCCGAGGTGTTATTGTCAGCGGCCACCTGCCAGCCGGACAGGTAGATCGACTCCAAACCCGCTTTCGCCTGCTGGACCGCCTGACCTCCGGTCAGCGCGCCCAGACAGTTGACGAAACCCTTGCGTGCCCCGCCGTGCACCAGATGCCAGAGTTTCTCGGCGCCGCGCCGGGCCAGCGTGGACTCCGGCTGGAGCGATCCGCGCAGTCTCACGACCTCGGCGGCCGTATAATCCCGCCTGACTCCTTGCCAGCGTGGGTTGGTTTCCCAGTCTTGCTCTAGCTCTCGAATTTGTTGACTTCGGCTTTTCATAGCGATTGGCTCCTTGGATCAAGGTCATTCTTGTGTTGATTACTGCCCTGATCAGGGCAGTCGTTCGTAAGCGGGCAGGGTGAGGAACTCCTCGAAGTCGGAGCTTTCCACGATATGCCCTAACAGTTCGGCCGCGCTTCGGTAACGAGTCGCCGCCTCCTCGGCGAGGGTTGGATGGTCGCAGAACTTCCGCAGCTCCTGGCTCAGCGCGCGGCGGAACATTTCCGTGGTGATGCGCCGGCCGTCGTCGAGCACGCCGCCGGGGTGGCGGATCCACTGCCAGAGTTGAGCACGGGCAATCTCCGCGGTCGCGGCATCCTCCATCAAGCCATGGATAGGCACCGCGCCGCGCCCGTCCAGCCAGGAGGCCAGGTACTGCAGCGCAACGCTGACGTTGTTTTCCAGGCCGGCTGCCGTGATGGCGCCCTCGGGTACTCGGAGCAAATCGGCTGCGCCCACCGATAGGTGGGCCTCCCGCCTGTGCAATTGGTTCTGCTCCGGCATGTGTCGATCGAAGACCTCCATCGCGATCGGCACCAAACCGGGATGTGCCACCCAAGTGCCGTCGTGGCCGTCTCCCACTTCGCGCTCCTTGTCCGCGCGCACTTTGGCGAAGGCTTGCGCATTGGCCTCCGGATCATCCTTGACCGGGATCTGGGCGGCCATCCCGCCCATCGCGTAGGCCGAACGCCGATGGCAGGTGTCGATCAACAGACGCGAGTAGCTCCTCAAGAAGTGGGTAGTCATCGACAACTGCGCCCGGTCGGGCAGCACGAATTCAGGACGCGAGCGGAACTTCTTGATGAAGCTGAAGATGTAGTCCCAGCGGCCGCAGTTGAGCCCGGTCACGTGCTCACGGAGTTCGTAGAGAATCTCATGCATTTCAAAGACCGCGAGGATGGTCTCAATCAGCACGGTCGCCCTGATGGAGCCGCGCGGGATGCTCAAAGCCTCCTCGCTAAACCGGAAGACATCGTTCCAAAGCCGTGCCTCGCGATGGCTCTCGAGCTTCGGCAGGTAAAGGTAAGGGCCGCTCCCGTGGTCCAGCAGGTACCGGGCGTTGATGAACACGAACAGCCCGAAATCAAACAATCCCGCTGGAATCCGGACGCCGCGCACCAGGAAGTGCTTCTCCTCCAGATGCCAGCCCCGGGGGCGCAGCATCAATGTGGCGATCTGATTGTTCAGGCGGTAGTGTTTACCTTCGGGTGAAATCCACTCGATGTTCCGCCGGACGGCGTCGTGGATGTTCAGCTGCCCCGCTAACGTCCCCTCCCAAGTGGGCGAGTGGGCATCCTCGAAGTCGGCCATGAACACTCTCGCGCCGCTGTTCAGCGCGTTGATCACCATCTTACGGTCGACCGGCCCGGTAATCTCGACCCGGCGGTCGCGCAAGTCATGGGGGGCGGGGGCGACCGACCAGTCCGCCTCCCGGAGCGCTCGGGTGTCCGGCAGAAAATCCGGCATCGCCCCGGCGTCCAGCTGCGCCTGACGCTCAACCCGCGTCTGCCGCAGACTCCGCACGCGCTCGGCAAACTCATCGTGCAGCCGGACCAGAAAGCGACAGGCATCGGGCGCGAGGATGGATTCGTAGCCGACAACCGGGAGCGTGACGGCATAAGCCGGCGGTCGATGTTGGATTGCCCTCGCAGTCATCGCATGTCTCCTGCGTCGCCCTGGATGACGACGCCCTGTTCAAGGGACCGGACGCAACTTTTCGCGCCAGCTTAAACATCGCTTAGCATTACACTAGGCTATTTTCCTGATAATCACTATTGTCTTTCGTTATAGTGCAGCGATGGACCCCAACGCCCGCAGATTCACCACAGCCAATCGGCTGCATCAGCTTCGCGCCTTCTGTCATGCTGCCCAGACCGGGAGCATTTCCAGAGCGGCCGAACGTCTGTGCGTGAGCCAGCCTTCCGTCTCGCAGCTCATCAAGCGTCTGGAAACCGACCTCGGTACACCGCTATTCGACCGCTGCGGCCCGCGCATCCACCTGACCGAAGCCGGGCGTGTGTTTCTCGGTACCGTGCTGCCGGTCATCGAGTCCGTGGATAACCTGCCCGCGACGTTCCGCGAGCGGATGGGGGAAGTCGCGGCGGGCGCGCTCGACATCGCGGCCGGCGAATCCACTATTCTGTACTTGCTGGCGGACTTCGTGAGCCGTTACCTGGAGTGTTACCCTAGCGTGCGTCTGCATCTGCACAACGTCACCGGACGGGATGGTCTGTCCCTGCTGCGGGCCGGCGATGTGGATCTCGCCGTCGGCTCGCTGATCGAGGCGCCGGACGACATCACCTATGTGCCGATCTTCACCTACGACCCGATGCTGATTACCAGCCTCGACCACGCGCTCGCCGGCAGAGAGCGGGTCACCCTTGAAGAGGTCAGCCGATGTGGGTTGATTCTGCCGCCCCGCCACCTCAGCACCTGGCACATCGTCGACCTGGTCTTCCGCAAACACGGACTGAGCTACCGGGTGATCCTGGAGGCGGGGGGCTGGGAAGTCATCAAGCGCTTCGTCGAGCTGGGTCTCGGCGTCTCGATCGTCACCAGCATCTGCCTTACCGGCGGGGAGCGGCTCGCTGCCATCCCGTTGAACGACTATTTCCCGCAGCGCAGCTACGGCGTGGTGATGCGGCGCCACAAGCAGCTCACCCCTCAGGCCCGCCGCTTTGTGGAATTGCTGGACCCCGACTTCCGCGCGGCGGTGGAGCCGGATGCACCAGGGTCCACGCCGGCGGCGCTTCGCGTTTCCCGGCCACACAAACCCGGCACCGACTTCACCGGCGAGGATGCGGCGCTGTCCTGACCGACAGCGCCTGAAGCGCGCCTATGGTCTTTGCGGCGGCGAAAAGATGACTTCAGATAGCCAAGCGATGTCGGCGTTCGTGCACGGCCCTCATCGGGACCTGGACCCCTCCCGCGCCAATGACGAGAGCCGCTGCTCCAGCCATCGGTCGATCCGGTCCAGCAACTCATTCCGAAATGGCGGTGCCGAGAACAGATGCTCGTGGTGGTCGAATTCCGCTAACGCCAGCACTCGGTTGTCCCGGTGTTTGTGCTGCGTCGCGGCAATAAAGTCGTGACTGCCCCAGGCCGGCGTGATGGGCTCACGGCCGGAATACACCAGGAAATACGGCGTCGGCAACGCCCCCATCCGGTGGCGGAAGCGGACAATTTCCTTCTCGACGCCCTTCACATAGCGCAACAGGCTGCGCCGGATGATATAGGGGTCGGCGCGATGGCGCGCCCGCTCTGCTTCCGAGTCGGTCAAATAATCCACGACCCAGTCGGGCGTCGAGGGCGTAAAGACTTGCCGCAATCCCGGCCAGGAAAGAATTTCGAACAGCCCGTTCAGCAGCGGCGCGGTGGCGTACGCCACGGTCCGGTTCAGCATCCGTTGGGGCAGCGGTTCGGCGCCCGGGTACAGAAAATGATGCTCGGCGTAAAATGACAGATCGATCAGCGGATTGGCAAACCATCCGCGCCAGCCGGGAAGCCGTGGCACGGAGAAGCCCGGCCCCAACAGCACGATGCCTTGGATCCGCCTTCTCGGGTCATTGGCCTCGTTTTTCTGCTCCAACAGATAGGACGCGGCAACCAGCGAACCCAGGCTGTGGGACAGTATGAACACCGGCCGGCCAGCGCTGCCCTTTTGGTCGCACATCCCGACGAGACGCCGTAACGCGCGGTCGAGGTCCCGGCGCATCGGCGCCAGGTCGCTTAACGGAACCTGCGCCAGGTAGGCGTCGCTGACGTCCCGCGCCGTGGCGCCGGCCCGTATCGCCTGGTCGGCCGCCAGCAATACCGGATTGGAGAGACCATGCGCGTAAAGGTCGAAACCCGCGACGACAAAACGCCGGGCGAAATGGCGGGCGATCTGGCCGTAGCGCCCGACGTATTCGTTCATGCCGTGAACGATCAGAAGACAAGCCGGTGCCTGGGCAGGATCGGGCGGCTGCAGCCAACGCAGGATCAACGGCGGCGCTTCGTCGGTCCGGGCCATCTGGATTTCCTGGCCCCAGCGCGGATAAGGCTCTCGCACCGACTGCCGATGCGCACAGCCCGACAGCATCGCCGGCATCAACAGCAGAAACAGAACAACGGTGGAGCGCGACATGTCATTGCGTTTGCGCTACATCGTACGTCTGAGCAGCGGCCGCAGCGCTTCGAGAGAGCGCGTGTTCAACACGTC
>JALORT010000076.1 GCA_025458755.1 Methylotetracoccus sp. | reverse complement strand
GTGGCTGAAAGGGTCTCCAACGTTATTATAAGCAACAACCCCTATGCCGCTTTCAACGAGTCTTTTCCTCCACAGGAGAAACTCTTCCGGAGGGATCTCCATATTGATCGGATAGCCCAGCATGAGATTCTTTCTGGCAACAAAAGACGCTTTCGAAAAAGGCGTAGGTTGGCCGTCTGGACAAACGTCTGGCCGATCCCGGAACCGATGGAAATCGGGCGGCCGACACCCTGCAGTGGCTGCCAACACACTGGTACCGGCGAGGCCGAGAAAGCAACGTCGCGTCAACATGTTGAAAATTTCTTTATCGGCATTCTGCAACGCCCGGAGAAAACGGAGAGGTGATCAAAAGCCCGAGGCGTAATCACCATGAGTTGTCGCTCGCGGCATCGCGCAAATGGGCAGAGCAACCGCTCCGGCTCGCAAGCCTGCGCGATAGAGCGGCTACTGGCTGGAGGTCATCCAACGCGGTGGGACAGACCAAGGCGTTCGCCAAACCAATTCCTGCTGGGGCGCCGACGGCTCTTGGAGATGATCGACCGCGCGACCGAGCATCCGGGAAGTCCGCCGACTGCCGCCAAACCGCGTCGACGCGCCGGCTACCGGCCCAACATGCTGACCGGCTGACGACGTGCCCCCCAATGCCCCGGCTTTGTATCAAACACGCCGGCGCAACGGATGCCGCAAGCCTTACAGTTCCCTTGAGCCGTGAGGTTCCACTCCGACAATTCGTACCAGTCGCGGCCGATCAGCAGGTGTCCGCAATGATGACAGTAGGTGCTGTCAGCCGCTTTGTCGTGGATGTTCCCGACGTAAGCGTAATGCACACCATTTTTCATGGCGATCCGCCGTGCCTCGATCAGTGTGCCGGGAGGCGTTGCTGTCGTGTTCAGCATTTTCCAGTCCGGATGGAACGCGGAAAAGTGCAGCGGCACGTCCGGTCCCAGATGCTCGACAACCCACTGGGTCAAGGCTTCCAGTTCCGCCTCCGAATCATTCTCGCCTGGAATCAATAATGTCGTGATTTCCAGCCAGACGGAGGTTTCGTGCTTGATGTACTGCAAGGTCTCCAGCACCGCATGCAAGTGGCCGCCGCACAGCCGGTGGTAGAAATCTTCGGTGAACGCTTTCAAATCGATGTTGGCAGCGTCCATGTAGCGATAGAACTCGGCGCGCGGCTCGGCGCACTGGTAACCGGCAGACACCGCGACCGACTTGATCCCCCGCTCCCGGCACGCCTTGGCGGTGTCGATCGTGTACTCGTGAAAGATCACCGGGTCGTTGTAGGTGTAGGCCACGCTGCGGCAACCCAGTTCCTGCGCGGTCTTCGCGATCGCCTCCGGGCTGGCCTGGTCCATCAGTCGATCCATTTCACGTGACTTGCTGATGTCCCAGTTTTGGCAGAACTTGCAGGCCAGATTGCATCCGGCCGTGCCGAAAGAAAACACCGGGGTACCGGGCAGGAAATGATTAAAGGGTTTCTTTTCGATCGGATCGATGCAGAAACCGCTGGATCTGCCGTAGGACAGCAACACGATCTTGCCGCCAACGTTCCCCCGAACAAAACACAATCCGCGCTGACCTGCGTGCAGCTTGCAATAGCGCGGGCAGATGTCGCACTGGACGCGTCCATCGTCCAGCGTGTGCCAGTAACGTGTCGGAAAACCTTCGCTCGAATCGATGATGGTGTCCATAACATTCCCCGCTGCACCTGTGGTTATTGACAGACTGCTGAAGAGTGTCAATGCTTTACCCGGTTAGGCCTGATGTCGCTGAATGGCTGTTCGAACAAAGCGAGGTCGCTATGCAAACCGTACGTCCACCCGCCGTTGCCGGTACTTTTTATCCCGCCGATCAACGCCAACTGAGGGCAATGATTCACGGCTTTCTACGTGACGCCCGCCCCCCGGGGGCGCGGCCCAAAGCCATCATAGCGCCGCACGCCGGCTATATCTATTCCGGCCCGATTGCCGCCAGCGCTTACGTCCACCTGCAGCAGGCCCGCGCAACACTGCGACGCATCGTACTGTTGGGGCCTTCCCATCGCGTGGCCTTTCGCGGTCTCGCCCTCAGCAGCGCGGATGCCTTCTCGACCCCGCTCGGCGACATCCCATTGGACCGCGATGCGATAGCGCGCCTACTCGCCCTGCCTTTCGTTCAGATCCTGGACCGAGCCCATGCGCTGGAACACAGCCTGGAAGTTCATCTGCCGTTCTTGCAGGAGACCCTGGACCAGTTCTCGCTCGTTCCGATTGTCGTCGGGGACGCCGAACCGAGCGACGTCGGAAGCGATCGAAGCACTCCGCCCCGAGGCCATCGGAGTTCACGGGGCCTGCGGCCGTCTGCCGGTAGGCGGCCTGCTGCTTGAGGCCGGCAAGCGCGGTCTGCGAGCCCAGACCATTGATCTCAGGAATTCCGGCGACACCGCGGGCGGTAAGGACAGTGTCGTCGGCTATGGTGCGTATGTCTTCTGCTGATCAACGCTGCAGCCTGTCCGCCGAAGACCAGAACTTCCTGCTTGGCTTGGCGCGGGAATCTATCCGTTTTGGATTGAAACGCGGAAAGCCGATTCCGGTCGATCTGGACGTCCTTCCGGCTGAACTGAAAGTCAAGCGGGCGACGTTCGTCACGTTGCACAAGGACGCGGCTTTACGCGGCTGCATCGGGTGCCTCGAAGCAGCACGGCCGCTGGCGGAGGACATCGCGGCCAATGCTTACGCGGCTGCGTTCCAGGATCCGCGCTTCCCCCCCGTCGCCGCGGACGAGGTCGCGAGCCTGGAGATTCACCTCTCGCTACTGACGCCAGCGGAACCCATGAGCTTTCGTTCCGAGGCCGATTTGCTCCGTCAACTGGAACCGGGGAGGGACGGCTTGATTCTTCAAGAAGGACACCGCAGGGGAACGTTTCTTCCTGCCGTCTGGGAAACCCTGCGTGAACCGCGTGAGTTCCTGCGGCACCTGAAGTTGAAGGCGGGGCTGCCCGTCGACTACTGGTCCGACACGTTGAAGGTTTCCCGGTACCGGACCGAAATGATCCCCGAGGCGGAGGGCGTTCACGGGTGATTGCCTGAACGGAGCGGGGGGCTTTGAAAACCGAGGCCGATTTTTTATCCTTTGCTCCCCGAGGCAAGGCCGGAACGAGGCGTCATCCGCTCGTCGGGCATCGATTTTGACGGGCAGCAACAACCTCAGCCAACAGTTCAGGGGCTCCTGGTTAGCAGGGACATTCGGATAATTGAGCATGATCGAAACTTCACAACTGACGAAACTCTACGGCGACTTGACCGCGGTCGACCACATCTCGTTTACCGCGGAACCGGGACAGGTGCTCGGGTTCCTCGGACCGAACGGTGCCGGCAAGTCGACCACGATGAAGATGATTGCCGGCTTTCTGGCGCCGACCGCGGGCCGCGCGCGCTCGGCTACCTGCCGGAAGGCGCCCCGAGTTACGGCGAAATGAACCCCGGTACTTTTCTCGAGTTCGTTGCCGATCTCCGCGGCCTGGCCGGCGAGCAGCGGCGGCGACGGCTGGCCGATGTGATCGAACGGCTGCACCTGGAGAACGTGCTGAAGCAGCCGATCGAGACATTGTCCAAAGGGTTCAAGCGCCGGGTCGGCCTCGCGCAAGCCATCCTGCACGATCCGCCGGCACTGATCCTCGACGAACCGACCGATGGCCTCGATCCCAACCAGAAACACGAAGTGCGGACGCTGATCAACGCGATGGCGCGCGACAAGATCATCGTGATCTCGACCCATATTCTCGAAGAAGTCCACGCCGTGTGTAACCGCGCGATCATCATCGCCGGCGGCAAGCTGCTGGCTGATGCCACACCGGCCGAACTCGAAATGCGCTCCCGCTATCACCAGGCGGTGTCGATGACCGCGGCGGACGCCGAGGCCGCCAGGGAAGCGCTTTCGCGCATCGACGACATCGAAGCGATCGAAATCGACCCTCAGGATCAGCGCATCACGGCATTTCCGCGTCGGGGCAAAGCGATCTTTCCAGCGATCACCGAACTACTGAGAACCCAGGGCATCGCCGTCAGTGAACTCCAGCTGGAAGCCGGGCGGCTCGATGAAGAATTCCGCGCCATCACCCAGCCGCACATCAAGGGGGCCCGTGCATGAATCCGATTCTGGTGCTGTTCAGACGCGAACTGCGCAGCTACTTCATTACACCCGTCGCGTACGTCTTCATCGTGATCTTTCTGTTGTTGGCCGGCTCGTTCACCTTCTATATCGGTGGTTTTTACGAGCGCGGCCAGGCGGATCTGGAGCCGTTCTTCAACTTTCACCCTTGGCTGTATCTCTTTCTGGTTCCAGCCGTCGCGATGCGGCTGTGGGCGGAGGAGCGCAAGAGCGGCACGATCGAACTGCTGCTGACTCTGCCGATCACCATGTGGCAGGCCGTGCTCGGCAAATTCCTGGCGGCCTGGGCGTTTATCGGTATCGCGCTGGTGCTGACCTTCCCGATCTGGATCACCGTCAATTACCTGGGCGACCCTGATAACGGCGTAATCTTTACCAGCTATCTGGGGAGCCTGCTGATGGCCGGGGCGTTCCTCGCCATCGGCGCCTGCATCTCCGCGGCAACGCGTAATCAGGTGATCGCCTTCATCTTGACGGTCGTGGTCTGTTTCCTGTTTCTGCTGGCCGGCTACCCGCTGGTGCTCGATTTTTTCCGGGCCTTTACACCGCACGTTGTGGTCGATGCGATTTCAGGCCTGAGCTTTCTGACCCACTTCGCTGCAATCTCGAAAGGCGTGATCGATCTCAGAGACCTGATCTACTTTGCGCTGACGATCGGCTTCTGGTTGTACGCCAACGCCGTCGTGATCGACTTGAAAAAAGCCGACTGAGGAGGGAACCGAATGACACTGAATCGCAAAGCCCTTTCCGGCAGCGCTCTGGCGCTGCTGGCCATCCTTTTCGTGGTGTTGGTGCTGCTGAGCAACCTGCTGTTCCGCGGCATCCGTCTGGACCTGACCGAAAATCGTCTGTACACCTTGTCCGAGGGAACGAACTCGATCCTCGGCAAACTGGATGAACCCATCCATTTGAGTCTGTATTTTTCCGACAAGGCGACGTCCGACAGCAGCCGCGCGGATGTACGCAGCCTTCGCCTGTACTTCGACCGGATTCGGGAACTGCTCGAGGAGATGGCAGGCCGCGCCAAGGGCAACGTGCAACTGGAGGTCATCGATCCGCTGCCCTACTCGGAAGCCGAGGACCGCGCGGCGGCCGCGGGCATCCAGGGCGTCCCGCTCGGCCCTTCGGGAGAGAAGATCTTTCTCGGCCTCGTCGGCACCAACGCGACCGAAGGCCAGGCCATCATCCCGTTCTTCGAACCGGGCAAGGAATCGTTCCTGGAGTATGACGTCGCCAAGCTGATTCATGATCTGGCGACGCCGAAAAAACCCGTGGTCGGTTTTCTCTCGGGTTTGCCCATGGCGGCCGGTTTCGATCCGGCGACGAGTCAGATGCGGGAACCCTGGGCAGTCTACCAGCAGCTGACCCAACTGTTCGACGTCCGAACCTTGGAGGGCAGCAGCCTGAAATCGATCGAGCAGGACATCACGGTGGCCGTCGTGGTCCATCCGAAACAGCTCGGCGAAGACGCTCAGTACGCGGTCGATCAGTTCCTGCTGCGCGGCGGACATCTGTTGATCTTCGTCGATCCGAACGCGGAACTGGACCCCGCCGGTGATATGGGCCATCCCCAAGCCGCAATGTTCGCCGACAAATCATCGAATCTCCCCGCGTTGTTCAAGGCATGGGGGGTGGAGTTCGCCCCCGACAAGGTCGTGCTCGACCGTGCACACGCCCTCCAGGTCGGCACCTCACCGGGAGGGCCGCTGGTCCGGCACCCCGGGATTCTCGGTTTCAATCGCACCGACCTGCCGCGCGGTGATGTCCTCACCGCCAATCTGGACACGATCAACCTCGCCACTGCCGGCTATTTCCAACTGTCTAAGGACAGCACCGCGACACTGACGCCATTGATCCAAAGTAGCGCCCAGGCAATGACGGTGCCGAGCGAGAAAATCCGGTTTCTGCCTGACCCGTCCCCGCTGTACCAGGGTTACGCCGCGACCGGTGAGCGGTACACCATCGCCGGCCGTCTCGAGGGCAAATTCAAGACGGCCTTCCCTGGGCGCAAGGGCGAGGGTCACCTCTCCGAAGCCAAGGAGAACGGGCAGATTCTGTTGGTCGCAGATACCGATGTGCTGACCGACCGGCTCTGGGTCAGAATCCAGAACTTTTTCGGCCAGAAGATCATGAACGCGTTCGCCAACAACGGTGACTTGTTCATCAACGCCGTCGACAATCTGACCGGTTCATCCGACCTGATCTCGATCCGCGGTCGCGCCACTTCACAGCGTCCGTTCACCACCGTCGAAGAACTCAAGCGTGCGGCCGACGACCGCTTCCGCATCAAGGAACAGGAGTTGCAGCAGGAGCTTTCCGAAACCGAACGCAAGCTAACCGAACTACAAAGCGCGAAAAGCCAGGATCAGGCCCAGGTGCTGAGCACCGAGCAAAAGAGCGAGTTGGAGAAGTTTCTCAAGCGCAAGCTCGAAATCCGCAAGGAATTGCGTGAGGTCCGACGCCAGCTCGACGCCGACATCGAGGCGCTGGGGTCCCGGCTCAAGTTCCTGAACATCGCCCTGGTCCCGATCCTGCTGACGCTGGGCGCGCTGGGTTTTGTGTGGTGGAAAACGAAACGCCGCACCGCTTGAGGATAGCTGCCGATGAACCATATGAATTCCAGAACCGTTGTCGGATTGGGTACGGCCACCCTGCTGGCCATCGTTGCGGCGGTCGTGATCACCTCGGCGCGGAAGCCCGTAATCGAGATCGCGGAGAGAGCCCCCTACGCGTTTCCGGAACTGCGCGACCACATCAACGAGATTAAATGGCTGACGATCGTCGGCGCAGGGAATACGTCGCTAGTGACCGTCGAACGCGCCGATCAGGGGTGGGTGCTGAGGGAAAGAAGCGGTTACCCAGCCGACCTCGGACAAGTGCGGCCGCTGCTGCTCAGGCTCGCCGAGGTTCGGCTGCGGGAGAAGAAAACCGCGAACGAGCAGCGCTATGCGGAACTCGGCGTCGAAGACATCAGTCAGCCCGATGCCCAAGGCCTGCTGCTGAAGGTGGGCGGGCTCGCTCAACCCGTTCAGGTCATCATCGGCAAAGCGAGCGCCCGCGGCGACGGGACGTTCATACGCCGCCCCGACGACCGTCAAAGCTGGCTGACCGAAAGCACGTTGTCGCTGGTCAAGGAGCCCGCCGTGTGGCTTGAACGTAATCTCGCCGACATCGCCCCCGGCCGCATCAAGGAAGTCGTGCTGCACCGACCCGACGGCAAGACCCTGCGTCTGTTCAAACAGGCCGGAGACGCCAACTTCAACGTCGCCGACATCCCGAAGGGGCGGGAACTCCTGTCGGAATCCGCGGCCAACGGTCTCGGCGCCGTGCTGTCAGGACTGCGGCTGGAAGACGTCCAGCCAGCCCGTGACGCCGAACCTCCTGCAGACGGCAAGACCTACCGCGCGCGCTTCACGACATTCGACGGACTCGTCGTCGCGATCACGGCATGGAAACAAGGCGACAAGCACTTAGGCCGCTTCGAGGCCGGCGTCGATCCAGCACTGGCCGAAGCGTACATCCAGTCCGAACAAGCGAAAGCGAAGACCGACCATGAGGCGAAGCAGTCCAAGGAGGCATCTTCAGAAACGCCAAGACCCACCGAGCCTCCGCCCCTGGCGGTGAGCGACCCGGTGAAAGACCGCGAGCAACGCCTTGCTGCACTCGAGTCGGAGCTGGCCCCATTGAAACAGCGCTTTGTCGGATGGACCTTCACGTTACCCGCGCATACCTTCCGCTCACTGGACCAATCAGTCGAGGATCTGCTGAAACCGCAGGAACGCAGTAAGGCCGGCGGCAAGAAGGCAACGCGAAGCAACTGAGGAGAACGACGAAAGGAAGCGCGTTGAGCGGCGGGCGGCATAAATGAGGGCAGCCCCCCGCCATCATTAACCCCTTGCAGTCTCGCCGGCGGGACGCCGCGCGCTGTATTTACGATGAAATCGTTCGAGGTCGGGCATGACTTGGACGTTTTCCCCCGTGGCCTTCACACTTGCCATCGGCGCGATCCACTGGCCCGTTCACTGGTACGGGCTGTTTTTCGCGTCAACCTTCTTCTACGGCATTTTCATCTTCCGGTGGATGTACCGGCTGGAGGGCAGGCCGCCGCACGATGTCTACGACCTGGTGCTCGTGGTGATCGGCGGCACGCTGATCGGTGCACGGCTCGCGCATGTGCTGTTCTACGATCCGGGGTATTACCTGAGGCATCCCTGGAAGATCGCAGCGGTCTGGGAAGGCGGCCTGGCCAGTCATGGTGCGGTGCTCGGCATCCTGGTGGCGGTCTGGATCTACTCCCGAACCAAGCCGGACCAGGGTTTCCTGTGGATCTGCGACCGCATCGGCCTTTCTGTTCCGCTGTCCGGATGCCTGATTCGCATCGGCAATTTCCTCAATTCGGAAATTCTCGGCCGGCCCGCCGACGTGCCTTGGGGGGTGGTGTTCGCCCGCATCGACGACATCCCGCGGCATCCGGTGCAACTTTACGAAGCGCTGTGTTATCTGGTGATTTTCCTGGTGCAGTTCGGGTATTACCGGGCGCGTCACGGCAGGATTCCGGAGGGCTACCTGTTCGGAAGCTTCTTCATCCTGGTCTTCGGGTCCCGCTTCGTGCTCGAGTTCTTCAAAGAACACCAGACCTCATTCGAGTCCGGCTGGTCGTGGACCTTGGGCCAGTGGCTGAGCCTACCCGCCGTCATGACCGGCATTTTTCTGGTGGTGCATGCAATACGGTCCGAAGTGTGCCGGAACTCTCGGGAGTACCAGGACCGTGGAGCGGACGCACCCCGTTCGGAGTCGCGCTGGCTCAGGTGAGTTTCAGGGGGTACCGCAGTGTGTGGCGGTCTTTGCTGGAGCCGGCGGGATTCATCAAGCATGATGGCAAAACCACAGGAATCCGAGGCACAGAGATCAGGGCCTTCCGTTCTCGTCTGATCGTTCCAGCGCGCCGAGCCGTGGCGTCGACGCGGAGAACATCAGACGGACGACCGCACGCCGGCTGTCACCCATTTTTCGCGGCGGGTGGTTATCAATGCGGTACCGCCCCCAAGACGCGGCAGACCTCCTCGGTCGGGCAGGCCGCCCAGTACCGTTGAAAGTTGGCGGACGTCATGAATGTACTCGGCAGCATGGTGTCCAGATACAAGCGGCCGCTCAAGTGATCGATTTCGTGCTGAAGGATGCGGGCGTACCAGCCGCCCGTGCGGATCTCAAGCGATTCTCCCTTTTCGTTCAGGGCATTGACCTGAACGGCGGCGGCACGGGGCGTCACTGCGGTGTACCCGGCGACGCTGAGACAACCTTCGAAATGACGCTGCGGTGTCGGGTCGGTCACGGTCAGTGTCGGGTTGATCAGTACATGGAACGGCACCGGTTCACGGCCCCGGTCGGCCAACCGGTCCGGCGTCAGGTCGCGCTGATACTCCGCGCGGTCCTCGATCACGGCGATCCTGAGATCCACCCCCACCTGCGGCGCGGCGAGACCGACACCGGGTGCATCGCGCATCGTCTCGCGCATCATTTCGATCAGCGCCTGAATCTCGGCGCTCGACAGGTCCTTCGGCGCGACCGGCCGCGCCGGCGACCGCAAGCACCTCTCGCCCACCTGTCGGATCTTCAGAATCGAATCTGGCAGCACACTCATGGAATGGGGTCTGATCGGCGTCACGGCAGACTGCCATGATACCCGATCCCGATCACGCAGCACCCGTTGACCGCTTTCCGGTAAGACCGGGCCTATGAGAGAAGATCGGCCCAGCGAAGCCCTCGCGGTTGACAAGCTCAGAGCAGGAGCGCATTCTGCGCGCGCAGCGCGCCAAAGCGCGCAGTTTTTTTCCAATCCCTTCCATGAAGCGAGAAGGGAATTTTCACGTCTACTACCCGAAACCCAAAGAATCCATGTCAGACATACTCTTCATCGCATTGATCGTTCTCGGCGTGGCCGGCTTCATTTTCTGGAACACGAAGAAGGCCACACCAGCATCGGCACCAGCATCGGCACCAGCACTGGCCCAGCCAAGCCCAAGCCCAGCGGAAGCAACCGTCGCTCAGAGCGACAACCCGGGCGAGACGGGCGTTGCCCGGTACCTGAGAAGTCTCCCGCCGCCTCCGGTCGAAACCGGCGTGACCCGATACTTGAAGTCGCTGAAGCCGCCGGCGAAGCCCGAGACCGGCGTCGCCCGCTACATCAACAGCATACTTGCCGCCCAGACCGCACGCGCTTCGGAGGTCACCTTCGAGAAGCTGCTCCAGAGCATCCCCGCGCCGACCAGAGAGTCGGGAGTGGCCCGGTACCTGAAGGCGATCGAGAGTCAGTAAGCACAACGAGAAAGACAGCCGCAAGCGATCCCCCTGGCGGGGTCGCCGCGGCGATGCGATCGCCGATTCAGAGCTTCAGCAAACCTGAACTCAACCAGCGGTGTTCGACTCTCGGCCCGCCCCTCGTTGCCCGAGCAGCGGATTCCTGACCATACCCGCCCGTCAAGCCGCAGCGATGACTCAGAGGTCCTGGAGTACAGCTCGGCCCTAGCCACTGCCGACCGCAACAGCCTGCTGGGTGGCACTCGGCCGGCAGCCGCCATGCGTCTGCAGAGTTGTTACAATTTCAACAGTAAGCACAGTGCCTACGGAGGATTGAGCAATGACCTCGATCGCGAGATCGATGGGCTGGCCCCGCAAGTTATCGCACCGACAGTGGTTCGTCGTGGGTTTTTTGGCCTGCGTCGGCATGGAACTGACGGCCATGTACTTCCAGTTCGTCCTGAAACTGGAACCGTGTCCGCTCTGCATCACCCAACGGCTGATTTTGATCGGTGCAGGAGCGATTTTCCTGGCCGGCGCGATCCACAATCCGAGCCGGCGCGGCGTGCGCGTTTATGCCAGCGTCGGGCTTGTCACGACCTTGCTGGGCATGGGCGTCGCCGTCTACCACTTCGTGATCCAGATGCTGCCTCACGACGAACTGGCCGACTGCGGACCGGGAGCAGCTTACATCATTGAACACATGGAACTTTATGAGGCCATCCGCCTGTTTCTGACCGGGACCGGTGACTGCACACAAATCGTCTGGTCGATGTTCGGACTGAGCATGCCTTTCTGGGTCGCCCTCGGCTACGCCGGACTCACCGCGCTCGGCATCTTACAGTTCGCCTTGGCGCGGGAACCGGCACGCTAGATACACCACTCGGCACAGCGCGCTGAACCGGATCGAGCGGCGCCGGACCGCCTGTGCGCCTCCCGCCCCGCCCGCGTCGTTTTTTCCACACGGTCAGCCACGCTCATCCGAGCAACTTCTCGGCCGGCTGGTAATCCAGCCCAAAGGCATCGGCAACGCCGCGATAAGTGACCTCGCCATCCGCGACATTCAGGCCTTGGCGCAGCGCAGGGTTGTCCTTCAACGCCTGCTTCCAGCCCTGGTTGGCAA
>JALORT010000075.1 GCA_025458755.1 Methylotetracoccus sp. | reverse complement strand
CGCTCGATTTCGAGTTCCAGCGCGTCCGGAAGCTTCAGGCCATCAGCCGAAAAAAACTTGATGCCATTGTCCGGATAGGGATTATGCGACGCGCTGATGACAATCCCGGCCTGAGCGCGGAAGGTGCGGGTCAAATAGGCCACGGCGGGTGTCGGCATCGGTCCCAATAGCTGCGTATTCACGCCGGCGGCCGACAAACCTGCTTCGAGGGCCGATTCGAACATGTAACCCGATATGCGCGTGTCTTTCCCGATGATCACACTGCGCGGTGCCGAGCCTTGCGCAAAAACACGCCCCGTCGCCCATCCGAGCTTCAGCATGAAGTCCGGCGTAATTGGATATTCTCCGACGGTGCCGCGAATACCGTCGGTACCGAAGAATCGCTTTTTCATAGTCACCTTGTCTGTGATTCCTTGTGATTTTGGGGCGGGGCCCATCTGATCGATCAGCCGGACTGCCTTCATGGAAAAGGCGGCGATGACCGCAAGTCACATACAGTTTAGCGGAATTCCACAAATGAAAAGACCCCCGCCCCGTTTCCGGGGCGGGGGTCTTTTGCCCCGCTCGCGCAATGCTGCGCTTACGGCAGCGCCTTAGTGCTGGGCGGCGGGGGTTCCGAAACCACCGGCGTCACCCACGGCTGCCGGTTTCACTGTCGTGCCATCCGCTTCTCCCGTTCCAGGCGGCGTTTTGTCGTTCCAGTTCTGAGGCTCTCGCGGCTGGCGGCCTTCCATGATGTCATCGATCTGCAGTCGGTCAATCGTCTCGAATTTAACCAGCGCGTCGGCCATCATGTGAAGCTTGTCCAGGTTCTCGCGGAGAATGCGCTCCGAGCGCTCATAGTTCCGATCGATGATCGACCTGATTTCCTCATCGATCAGATGAGCCGTCTCCTCGGACACTGATTTGTGTTTGGTCACGGACCGACCCAGGAACACTTCACCTTCCTCCTCGGCGTAGGCCAACGGACCAAGCCTCTCCGACAGGCCCCAGCGGGTCACCATGCTCCTGGCCAGACTCGTCGCGCGTTCGATGTCGTTTTGCGCACCGGTCGTCACCCGTTCCTTGCCGACGATGATGTCCTCCGCAATCCGCCCTCCGAACAGGCTGGAGATTTGACTCTCCAATTTCTGCTTGCTGGCGCTGTAGGTGTCACGCTCCGGCAGGAACATCGTGATGCCCAACGCTCGGCCACGCGGCATGATGCTGACTTTGTAAACCGGATCGTGTTCCGGAACCAGACGGCCGACGATGGCATGCCCCGCCTCGTGATAGGCGGTCAGACGCTTTTCGTCCTCGCTCATTACCATGGACTTCCGCTCGACGCCCATCAGGATCTTGTCCTTCGCTTTCTCGAAATCCTCCATGTCGACTTGACGCTTGTTCTTGCGCGCGGCAAACAGTGCCGCCTCGTTCACCAGATTGGCAAGATCGGCTCCGGAGAAACCCGGGGTGCCGCGCGCCAGATATTTCGGTTCGACGTTGTCAGCGATCGGTACCCGCTTCATGTGGACATTCAGAATCTGTTCCCGCCCGCGGACGTCGGGCAGACCCACGACCACTTGGCGATCGAAGCGTCCGGGACGCAACAGCGCCGGGTCGAGCACGTCGGGACGGTTCGTCGCCGCGACGACGATGATTCCTTCGGTCCCCTCGAACCCATCCATTTCCACCAGCAACTGATTGAGCGTCTGTTCGCGCTCGTCGTGGCCCCCGCCCAAACCGGCGCCGCGGTGACGACCGACGGCATCGATTTCATCGATGAAGATGATGCAAGGCGCATGTTTCTTCGCCTGCTCGAACATGTCGCGGACGCGGGAGGCCCCCACGCCGACAAACATTTCCACGAAGTCGGAGCCGGAGATCGAAAAGAACGGAACTTTGGCTTCGCCGGCGATCGCGCGAGCGAGCAAGGTCTTACCGGTTCCCGGGGGGCCGACCATCAGCGCGCCTCGCGGAATCTTTCCTCCAAGCTTTTGGAATTTACCCGGGTCTTTGAGAAAGTCGACCATTTCGGTCACATCTTCCTTCGCCTCCTCCACCCCCGCAACATCGGCAAACGTAACCTTGACTTGGTCTTCTTCAATCAGCCGGGCCTTGCTTTTGCCGAATGACATCGCCCCACGCCCACCGGCGCCGCCCTGCATTTGCCGCATGAAGAAAATCCAAACCGCGATCAACAGGAGCATCGGGAACCAAGAGATGAATATCTGCATAAGCAACGATTGCTGCTCCGGTGCCTGAGCCCTGATTTCCACATGATTTTTCAGCAGGTCATCGACCATGTGCGGATCATCGGGACTGTAGGTGGCGAACTTTTCACCGCTCGCCAGTACGCCTTTGATCGTTGGACCGTCGATGGTAACTTGCCTGACTTGCCCTTCGTTCACAGCGGTGACGAACTGCGAGTAGGACATGCTCGAATCGGGTGTTTTGCGATTGCCGAAATTGTTGAATACCGACATCAACACAACAGCAATGACCACCCATAAAATAATGTTTTTCAACATATCGTTCACGTGCACCGCTCCCCAAGTCGGATAGAGATCCGAGTTTATCTGAATGTTTAGCAAAATGGTAAGGTTTATCCGTAAACACGCCCCCGCAGCCCATCTCCCTGCCTTCCTTACGACCGCCCCCGGTCCGGATTGTTCCGCGGGCATCGACTAACTGTCTCTACCGAGAGCGGAAGCCTGTCGCGACAATGTAGGTCTCGGCACTGCGGCTGCGCGACGCTTTCGGTTTACGAATCGCCACACGAAGAAAATCACCCCTCACGGCCCGGGCCAGGGTATCGAAACCGGAACCGATGAATGTCTTCATCACCAGCGTGGCGCCCGGCTTCAGTACTTGCCGCGCCGTCTCCAAAGCCAATTCGCACAGATCAACTGCACGCGCCAAATCGACCGACCGCAGCCCGCTCATGTTCGGCGCCATGTCGGACATCAGAAGATCAACTTCGAGTCCACCCAACTCAAGCTTGAGACGGCCCAGGACTTCTTCCTCGCGGAAGTCTCCCTGGAGAAAAACAACATTCGGCAAGGCTTCCATGGGTAAGACATCAAGCGCTATAATTTTCCCCTGCGGCCCGACGCGCTCCGCGGCAAACTGAGACCAACCTCCCGGGGCGGCGCCGAGATCGACGACCGTCATCGCGCGGCGCAGCAGACGGTATTTTTCATCCATCTCTTTCAGCTTGAAGACGGCGCGTGAACGGTAGCCTTGTTCTCGGGCACGTTTCACATACTCGTCACTGTGGTGCTCCGCCAACCAGCGGGCGCTGCTCTTTCCTGTCGCCAAATTACGGCCCCATCAACAGCCGACGATGAGCGAGTTAACACACACGCGGCACCTTCGGACTTATGGATAAACAAACAAGGCAGCGCTTAAAGTCTCGCGCCCACTCGCTGAAACCGATCATCCTCACCGGACACGCCGGGATCACCGAGTCGCTGCTGGCGGAAATCGACGGGGCGCTGGAACATCACGAACTTCTCAAGGTGCGAATTAACGCCGGAACCAGGGAAGAGCGGAACGCCATGCTGGCACAGATTTGTGCCTCTCTGCAGGCGGAATCCGTTCAGCTCATCGGCCGCGTCGTCACGCTGTTTCGAGAAGGGCCACGCCGCGGGACTTAGGCACGGGCGGCTCAGAGGTACTTGACATCGAGGATCTCGTAGTCCTTGACGCCGCCGGGCGCCTGAACCGTAGCAATATCGCCTTGCCGCTTGCCGATCAACGCCCGAGCGATCGGTGAGGAAACGGAAATCCTGGATTCCTTGATGTCGGCTTCATCCTCACCGACGATCTGGTAGCAGACAGTCGCTTCGGTGTCGAGATCTTCCAGTTCGACCGTGGCACCAAACACGACCTTGCCGTCAGCATTGACTTTCGTGATGTCGATGATTTGGGCATGAGCCAGCTTCGACTCGATTTCCTTGATGCGCCCCTCGGTGAAACTCTGTTGCTCGCGAGCGGCGTGGTACTCCGCATTTTCCTTGAGATCCCCGTGCGCCCTCGCCTCGACGATGGCCTGGATGATCCGGGGTCGCATTACCGTCTTCAAATGACTCAGCTCTTCGCGAAGTTTTTCCGCTCCGCGCGCGGTCAACGGGGTCTTGTTCATACGCACTCAACGACTGGCGCTCAGATTCTGGAGGAGCTCTCGATGGAGCGACTGAAGTCGACTCACGACCGGGGAACGCTGTTCGCCGAGAGCGTAACAGATCGCGCGGGCACCGGAAATGGTGGTCGTGTAGGTAACCTGCCTTTGCAGCGCCTGACGACGGATCGTGAAAGAATCGGCAATCGCCTTCGCCCCTTCCGTCGTATTAATGATCAGCTGCAACTGCCTGTTCTTGATCATGTCCACGATGTGTGGACGGCCTTCGTAGACCTTATTGACGATTTCGCAGGGCACCCCGGCATCCTGTAACACCTTGGCAGTGCCGCGCGTTGCGACGATTTCGAAACCGATAGCAACCAAGTCGCGAGCGATCGGCACGATCTTCACCTTGTCAGCATCACGAATACTGATTAGGGTCACACCGCTTGCCGGCAACCTCACGCTCGCCGCGCGCTGTGCCTTACCGTAAGCCTCCCCGAACGTCGCACCGACGCCCATCACCTCGCCGGTGGATTTCATCTCCGGACCCAGCAACGGATCGACACCGGGAAACTTGATGAAGGGAAACACCGCTTCTTTGACGCAGAAATAATTCGGGATGCGTTCTTCCAGTAGGCCTTGTTCCGCCAAGGACCGGCCGACCATGCAGCGGGCGGCCACCTTGGCCAGCGGATAGCCTATGGCCTTGGATACAAAAGGAACCGTTCGCGACGCGCGCGGATTCACCTCCAGGATGAAAATGTCTTCGCCCTGGATCGCAAACTGGGCATTCATCAAACCGACCACGCCGAGCGCCTCCGCCAACTGTTTCATCTGCGCCCGGACGCGGGTCTGAATCGACGAATCCAGATCATACGGCGGAATGGAGCAGGCGGAATCGCCCGAATGAATACCGGCCTGTTCGATGTGCTGCATTAAGCCACCGATCAGCACCTGCTCTCCGTCGGAGACGGCATCGACATCCATCTCGATCGCGTCATCCAGAAAACGATCCAGCAGCACCGGCGAGTCGTTGGAGACGCTGACCGCCTCGCGCATATAGCGCCTCAAGTCGTCATCGTTGAACACGATCTCCATCGCGCGCCCGCCGAGCACGTACGAAGGCCGCACTACTAACGGGTAGCCGATCTGGTGCGCCGACAAGACGGCCTCTTCCTGCGAGCGGGCCGTCCGGTTCGGCGGCTGCTTTAGGCCGAGGCGCTCAATCAGGTTCTGGAAACGCTCCCGATCCTCCGCCAAGTCGATCGAGTCCGGCGACGTGCCGATGATCGGGGCACCCGCTGCTTCCAGCGCACGCGCGAGTTTCAGCGGCGTCTGTCCGCCGTACTGGACGACCACGCCGAACGGCTTTTCCAGATCGATGATCTCCAGCACGTCTTCCAGGGTCAGCGGCTCGAAATAGAGGCGATCGGACGTGTCGAAATCGGTCGACACGGTTTCCGGGTTACAGTTGATCATGATCGTTTCGTAACCGTCCTCGCGCAGCGCCATCGCCGCATGGACGCAACAATAATCGAACTCGATCCCCTGCCCGATCCTGTTCGGTCCACCCCCCAGCACTACGATCTTCTGCCGCGCCGAGGGGGCGGCTTCGCATTCTCTCTCGTAGGTCGAATAGAGATACGCAGTGGTCGTCGCGAACTCCGCGGCACAAGAGTCGATTCGCTTGTACACGGGGCGAATTCCCAGACGATGCCTCGCTGCTCGCACCTCTTGCGGAGAACTGTCCAGCAGCGCAGCCAACCGCGAGTCGGAGAACCCCTTGCGCTTCAACGCGATCAACTCGGAGGCACTCAGCGTGGCCAGCGTTCGCTTTGCGAGGCTTCGTTCGGCGTCAACCAGGTCTTCGACTTGCGCCAGAAACCAGGGATCAACACGGCTGAATTCGTGAACTTCATCGAGGCTCCAACCCGCTCGAAACGCGTCGGCGAGATAAAGCACCCGCTCCGGGCCGGGATGTCCAAGCTCGCGCCGGAGGATCTCCGGTCCGTCGCGCTGTGCCGAATCGAATCGGGCGACCAGTCCGTCGATACCCGTTTCCAGGCTTCTCAGAGCCTTCTGCAGCGATTCCTGAAAAGTTCGTCCGATCGCCATCGCCTCGCCGACCGACTTCATCTGCGTCGTCAGCCGGTCATCCGCCTGCGGAAACTTCTCAAAGGTGAACCGGGGGATCTTGGTCACGACATAATCAATCGCCGGCTCGAACGACGCCGGCGTTGCGCCGCCGGTGATCTCATTACGCAACTCATCGAGCGTATAGCCTACCGCCAGCTTGGCGGCCACCTTCGCGATCGGAAAGCCGGTCGCCTTGGAGGCCAGCGCGGAGGAACGGGACACCCGCGGATTCATCTCGATCACGACCATCCGGCCATCCTCGGGATTGATCGCGAACTGGACATTCGAACCACCGGTATCGACGCCGATCTCCCGCAGCACCGCAATCGACGCATCGCGCATGATCTGATATTCCTTGTCGGTCAGCGTCTGGACCGGCGCCACGGTAATCGAGTCGCCAGTGTGCACGCCCATCGGATCGAAATTCTCGATGGAGCAAACGATGATGCAGTTATCTCTTCGATCACGCACCACCTCCATTTCGAATTCCTTCCATCCCAGCACCGATTCCTCGATCAACAGCTCGCGCGTCGGGGATAGATCGAGGCCACGCTCACAAATTTCGATGAACTCTTCGCGGTTGTAGGCGATGCCGCCGCCGCTACCGCCGAGCGTAAACGAGGGACGGATGACGACCGGGTAACCGACCCGTTCGAGGACGTCGAGAGCCTCTTCCACCGAGTGGGCCACTTCCGAGCGTGGCGTGCCAAGCCCGATTCGAGTCATGGCGCGCCGAAATTGGTCACGGTCCTCGGCTTTCGCGATCGCCTCCTTCTTCGCCCCGATCAATTCGACGCCGAACCGTTCGAGCACCCCCTCGCGATCCAGATCGAGCGCGCAGTTCAACGCAGTCTGTCCGCCCATCGTCGGCAACAGCGCGTCCGGCCGCTCCTTGTCGATGATCTGAGCCACCGTTTGCCAATCGATCGGCTCGATGTAGGTGGCATCAGCCATCTCCGGGTCGGTCATGATCGTCGCCGGATTCGAATTGACCAGGATCACCCGGTAACCCTCTTCCCGCAGCGCCTTGCAGGCCTGAGCCCCGGAGTAGTCGAACTCACAAGCCTGACCGATGACGATCGGGCCGGCGCCGAGCAGCAGAATGGATTGAATATCAGTTCTTTTTCCCATGGCGCACCTCACTCGTCCCGCACACCGCGCGCGGCGTTCATCTTGTCCACAAACGCGTCGAACAGCGGCGTGAGATCATGAGGCCCCGGACTCGCCTCGGGATGCCCCTGAAAACTGAACGCCGGACGGTCAGTGCGCTCGATTCCCTGCAGACTGCCATCGAACAACGACCGGTGAGTCGCCCGAACATGGGCGGGGAGGCTTGCTTCGTCAACCATGAAGCCATGGTTCTGACTGGTGATCATCACCTGGCCGTCGGCCAGATTCTGCACCGGGTGATTCGCGCCGTGATGACCGAACTTCATCTTGACGGTCCGGGCGCCGCTGGCCAATGCGAGCAACTGATGGCCAAGACAGATGCCGAACAACGGAATACCGCGGTCAACCAACTCGCGGATCGCCTGAATCGCGTAGCCGCAAGGTTCCGGATCGCCGGGGCCGTTCGACAGGAACACGCCATGGGGCTTCAGAGCCATCACCTCGGCAGCCGCCGTCGTCGCAGGCACTACCGTGATGCGGCAACCGCGATCCGCAAGCAGCCTCAGGATATTGCGCTTGATTCCAAAATCATAGGCGACGACGTGGAAGGTTCCGTAGGCGCAATCCCGATATCCCGCGGCAAGATCCCAGGAGCCCTGCGTCCACCCATAGGATTCCCGCACGGTGACTTCCCGAGCCAGATCCATGCCCTGCAGACCCGGGAAACGCCTCGCCTCGGCCACCGCAACCGCCGGGTCGATGTTGTTTCCGGCCGCTACGCATCCGCGCTGAGCGCCCTTGTCACGGAGGATA
>JALORT010000479.1 GCA_025458755.1 Methylotetracoccus sp. | reverse complement strand
ACCGCACGACGGTGCTGCTCCTGGCCCTCGACTATCCGCCTTTCTTCCTCCTTGTTGATGCGTCATAGGGCGCGTTCCCCCCGTCCCACACGGACGAAGCGGCAACCTTGGTCTTTGCCAAAACACGGGCGAACCCTGTCAGGCGACTGGCCAAGACGTGGGATCTAACTCCATCTGTAGCCGCAGGTGATCGGGTAGCGGCGGTCGCGGCCGAAGGCGCGGCGGGAAATCTTGACTCCGGGCGGTGCCTGGCGACGTTTGTATTCGTTGCGGTCCACGAGAGCCGCGACCCGGCGCACGTCGTCGGTTGGAAAACCGGCAGCGATAATCTCTCCCACCGACCGATCTTCCTCCACATACAACGCGAGGATCGGATCCAGCAGATCGTAAGGGGGCAACGAATCCTGGTCCTTTTGATCGGGCCGCAGCTCCGCCGAAGGCGGCCTGTCGATAACCCGTTGTGGAATCACCGGAGAAATTTCATTGCGGTACGCCGCGAGCTGATAGACCAGCGTCTTCGGTACGTCCTTTAGCGGTGCAAAGCCGCCGGCCATGTCGCCGTAAAGCGTGGCATAGCCCACGCTCATCTCGCTCTTGTTGCCTGTGGTCAGCAGGATCTTGCGCTTCTTGTTGGACAGTGCCATCAGGATCACACCCCGGCACCGCGCCTGAATGTTTTCCTCGGTGGTATCAGCCGGCAACCCGGAGAAGCTTGGCTCCAGCAGGCCCAGGAAGGCCTGAAACGCCGGTTCGATCGGAATCACCGATGCGGCAACACCCTGGCGTTCGGCCTGCTCCCTGGCATCCGTGATGCTGATGTCGGCAGTATAGCGGGACGGCATCAACACCGCTTCGACCCGCTCCGCCCCCAGCGCATCGACCGCCAACGCGAGCGTCAGAGCCGAGTCGATACCGCCGGAAAGACCCAGGACCGCACCGTCGAAGCGGTTTTTTTCGACATAGTCTCGAATGCCGGTGACCAGCGCCCGGTACACGCTTTCGATCTTCGGCAGCGGCGCGGCGATCGAGCATGCCATCGGGTCCACGCCGCCATCGCACTGAAACTCCACGACGGCGATCGTTTCCTCGAATTCGGGCGCCCGAAAGACGACGTCTCCCGCGGCATTCATCACGAACGAAGCACCGTCGAACACCAGTTCGTCCTGCCCGCCGACCAGGTTGGCATAAACGATGGGGATGCCGGCGACGGCAATGCGTTCCCGGACGACCTTCTCGCGGTCCACGCTCTTGCCGACCTGATAGGGCGATGCGTTGAGATTCAGCACCAGTTTCGCGCCGGCCTCGGCAGCCCGTTCAACGGGGCCTGGCAGCCAGACATCCTCGCAAATGGTCAACGCGACCGGGATGCCGCGGAGTTCGAACAGGCAAGACTGGTCGCCCGGCAGAAAATAGCGTTTCTCGTCGAACACGCCGTAGTTGGGCAGGGCCTGTTTTCGATAGATGCAGTCTACCCTGCCGTCCCGCAGTACCGCGGCGCTGTTGTACGGGATGCCTACCTGCCGCTCTGGAAAACCGACGACGGCATCGATGCCGGACACCTGTCGTGCCAATTCGGTCAGTGCCTGTTCGATGCAATACAGAAAATCCGGCCGCAGGATCAGATCTTCCGGCGGATAGCCGGACAGCGTCAGTTCCGGAAACACGATGGCGTCGGCGTGCAAACGATCGCGCGCGTCGCCGGCCGCTGCCAGCACGCGCTGAACGTTGCGACGCACATCGCCAACCAGCAAATCGACTTGCGCGATCGCGATCCGCAGCGTCAATGCGGCGACTCCGTCCGCGCAGCGGATCTGTCACACGAGTCTGGCGTGTAGGTTGGGTTAGCGTAGCGCAACCCAACGACATTCGCCCGCATCGTCTGCCGCCGACTTCTTCAGGACAGCAGCGAGGCCATCTGCTGCCCCATCCGGGAAGGCGAATCCACCACTGCCACGCCGGCTGCCCTCAGTGCGGCGACCTTGCCTTGGCCCGTTCCCTTGCCCCCGGTGATAATCGCGCCGGCGTGTCCCATCCGCTTACCCGGCGGCGCAGTCAAGCCGGCGATATAGCCCACGACCGGCTTGGTGACATGATCGCGGATGTATTCGGCCGCGTCTTCCTCGGCGCTGCCGCCGATTTCGCCGACCATGATGATGCCGCGCGTCGCCTCATCCTGCTCGAACAGTTTCAACACGTCGATGAAATCCATACCTTTGATCGGATCGCCGCCGATGCCGACGCAGGTACTCTGTCCGAGGCCGGCTCGGGTCGTCTGGTACACGGCTTCATAGGTTAAGGTGCCGGAGCGCGATACGATACCGACGCAACCAGGCTGATGGATGAATCCCGGCATGATGCCGATCTTGCACTGTCCGGGTGTGATGACACCCGGACAATTCGGACCGATCAGCCGGACTGGGTAATTCTTCAGCGCGTTCTTAACCCGCAGCATGTGCAGCACCGGTATACCTTCGGTAATGCAGACGATCAGTTCGATCCCCGCATCGGCGGCTTCCAGTATCGCATCGGCGGCGAATGGGGGCGGGACGTAAATCATGGTTGCGGTGGCCCCGGTTTCTTCCACCGCGTGTCGGACGGTGTTGAACACCGGCAACCCCAAATGGGTGCTGCCC
>JALORT010000074.1 GCA_025458755.1 Methylotetracoccus sp. | reverse complement strand
CGCCGGCGGCTCGATGGCTGCCTGCAGCGACGACCGGTTGTGCTGACAGCGGCGTTGCTGGTCCTGGCCTCGGGCGGCGTGGCGGCCACCCGGCTCGGCACCGAGTTTCTGCCGGAACTGGACGAAGGGGACGTGCACCTGTTCGTCGAGATGCCGGCCAGCATCGCGCTGGCGAAGGGACAGGACCTCCTGCTGGACACGCGAAAGCGCCTGCGGCAATTCCCCGAGGTCAAGAGCATCCTCAGTCAGCAGGGGCGTTCCGAAGACGGCACCGACAACGAAGGGGTCAACATGAGTGAGACCTTCGTCCATCTGAAACCCCGCGACGAATGGCGCCCGGGCTGGGACAAACACCGGCTGGTCGAGGCGATGCGGGAGTCGCTGGCGGATTTGCCCGGCATCCGTTTCAACTTCTCGCAGCCGATCAAGGATAATGTCGAGGAGGCAGTCAGCGGCGTGCGCGGCAAGGTGGTGCTGAAGATCTACGGCACGGATCTGGAAAAAATGCGCGCCACGCTCGATGACGCCAAGATGGCGTTGCAGTCACTGCCCGGCGTAATCGACCTGGGTCTCTACCGGGAGGCGCAGGTCCCCCAGCTGCAAATTGCGCTCGACCGTTCCGCCTTGGCGCGCGAGGGGATCACCGTCGATGCCGCACAGGACACCATCGAAACCGCGTTGGCGGGACGCGTCGCGACCGCGCTGTGGCAGGCGGAACGGCCGGTGCCGGTGCGCGTGATCCTGTCCGAGCGCGAACGCAGCAACTCGGAGCAGATCGCGAACCTGATGCTGCCGGCGCCCTCCGGTGCGCGCCTCCCGCTGCGGGAAATCGCTCGCCTGCAGATCGAAAAAGGCCGCACCTCGATCGAACGGGAAGCCAACCGGCGGTTCCTGGCACTGAAGTTCAATGTCGAAGGGCGCGACCTCGGGTCGGTCGTCCACGACGCGATGGCGCTGGTCGATACCGAGGTCACTGTTCCGGAGGGCCATTTCCTGGTCTGGGGTGGCGAGTACGAGAACCAGCAGCGCGCGATGAAACGGCTCGGTGTGATCGTGCCGGTCGCCGTACTGATCGTGTTTGGCCTGTTATACAGCGTACTGCAGTCCGCCCGCAGTGCGTTCGTGATCCTGTTGTCGACGCCATTTGCGCTGAGCGGCGGGGTGTTCCTGCTGCTGTTGTCCGGAATTCCGCTCTCGGTCAGCGCCGCGATTGGATTCATCGCGCTGTTGGGCCAGGTGTCGCTGATGGGACTGCTGGTGCTGACCGCCACCGAGCAGCACCGGCGCCGGGGGATGGACTTCCAGCTTGCGCTCAGGGAAGGCCCCACCGAACGGCTGCGGGCCGTCCTGATGGCTTCCCTGCTCGCCTTGTTGGGCTTGCTGCCGATGGCAGTGTCGACCGGGATCGGCAGCGAGACGCAGCAGCCGTTTGCGGTGGTGATCGTCGGCGGGATGCTGACCACCTTTTTCGTCGCGATGTTCGTGCTGCCGGTGCTTTATTCCTACATTACGCCCGCCCGGCTGGTGTCGCCGGAGAAGGCGGATGAACTTGTGGAGGATTCCTGATCGTGCCCGGGCTGAAGCGCTTTCGCTCCAGGGGGGTGCGGGCTCTGGTGTTGATGACGAGTCTTTGTTGCAGCCGGGTCCTCGCGACCGCCGCACCGTCAGATGCGCCGCCGGATTTGCCGCGTGAGGTGACGATTCGCCAGCTGCTGCAGGTCGCGCGCGACCAGAGCCCGCGCTATGCCTCCCTGCGGACCCGCATTGAGATCGCCGAAGCGGAGGTGGTGGCGGCTGGCGTGTTACCCAATCCTTCAATCAAGTACGAGCGTTGGGACCTCAGCACCCAGCGCAACACCATGTTCGAAGGCCGTCTTCAGGAGCAGGTTACGATGGAAATACCGTTGTTGATCGCGGGACAACGGGGCGCCCGGGTCGAGGCCGCCGAGCGCCAGGTGGAAGCCGCCCAGGCGGCTACGGAAGCCGAAATCGCCGGCGTGAACTTCGAGCTGTGGACCCTCTACCTGAAACTGCTGGCGGAGCAGCAGCGGGTGGAAGCGCTGGAGGAGGCGCGGGGTCAGTTGGCGCGGCTTAAAAACATCGTCAGCGGCCGGGAGCAGGCCGGCAATGCCAGCCCTTACGATGTGCTGCGCATGGATGTGGAGCTGAAAGGTGTGGAAACGCGGATTGATGAAGCGCGGAGTGAAGTTGAAAACACCGCGGGCCGGATCGGCGAGGCGCTGGGCTTTGCCGGCTGGAAGCCGCGCGTGGTCGGGACCTTCGGCACGCTGGGGGTGACCACTGATGTGAACAAACTCTGGCGGCACGCCGAACAGATGAACCCGGAACTGGACGCCGCCCGGCGTTCTGAGATTGCGGCCGGCGCCGACGTGGAACGCGCCAGCCGGGAACGTTGGCCGGTCCCCGCACTGCTGGTAGGCACCACCTGGACCGCGAAGCCCTACGGCAACACCCCGTACAGCGGCCTGGCCGTCGACATTCCGTTATTTGATTACGGTCAAGGCGGGATGGCCCGCGCCGAAGCGCAGAAGCGGGCGGCGATCCTTGAACGGCAACTGACGGCCGCCAGAACCCGCAAGGAACTTGAACGTGCCGCCGCTCTACTCGAGCGCCGCCGCCGCACGCTGGATCAGTTTGCCAGCGAGGTCATCTCGCAGATCCCCAAACTGCATCGGATGGCGGAAGACGCCTATCGGCTCGGCAAAGGAAGCCTGCTGGATCTGCTGGATGCCACACGCTCCCGGACGGCGGCGCGGATCAACTACCTCGATCTGTTGGAAGCCGAAACCGAGGCCGAGATCGAGGTCTTGAAGGCCTCCGGCTTGCTGGCCGATCGCGCCGAGCGCGCGGGCTGATCCTCGGGGCGCGCTCCCTGCTCCGATGAATTCCCTCTCGAGCGGCATGGCATCGGGAATATAATCCCTTTTTCCTTTTTCCCGTAGCGACCCCGGCCGACCCGTGAAATCTCTTCGTCAGCGACCTGAGCAGCTCCGCGGCTGGGCGCTGCTCGGTCTCCTGCTTCTGGTGCTCGCCATTCTGGTCGGGATGATTTGGCGGAATCTCGAACGCGTCGACTCGCTGGGTTCCTACGTCAGCTACTGGCACCGAATCCAGACGGCTAATCAAAGCATGAAGAAGGCGCTGATCGACCAGATCGCGCGCGCCGACGCTGTCGACAGCTCCAAGTTGGTGTCGATTGCCGACCAGATCCACGATCTGGCAGAACTCGAAGGGCATCTCGATCCGGATACACCCGCCAAGCTGTTAACGGTGCAGCACTTGCTTGCAAAATCCGGCGTCGTCGGCAACACGCCCGACGCGTTGAAAACGCGGTTGTTGTCCGCGATGGCGGTGATGAACTCGGCCCTCGACAGCGAAGTGAGCCGGCGGGAGCAAATGCTCGAAGAGATCAATCGCGCGACCCGCTACGAGGTGGGACTCGCCAGCGGCACGCTGGCGGCGATTCTGCTTTTCTCCTGGGTTTTCTTTCGCCTCCGCATCCTGGCACCGCTGCACGATCTTCGCGAATTGCTGCTCCGGCTGGCCGAGGAGGACTTCCGACCGATCGATACCCAGCGGCTCGATCCGCTGCTGTTGCCCGTCTTCAACAGCTACAACGAAATCGTCAAGAACCTGGGTGAGCTCGAGGCGGCCAAGAAACGGCACGCCGAGTCCCTGGAAGCCGAAGTCAGGGCTGCTACCCGCGCGTTGTTGGAACAACAGCGGAGCCTTGCCCGAGCCGAGCGGCTGGCGGCGGTCGGGGAGCTGGCGGCGGGGATCGCGCACGAACTGCGCAATCCGCTGGCAGGGATCCAGATGAGCTGCGTCAACCTGCGCAGCGAAGTGGAAAATCCCGATCAGGCGGCGCGCCTCGATCTGATCATCGCCGAGCTGAAACGGATGGCGCGGCTGCTCACCGACCTCCTCGAGCATGGCAAGCAAGTCCCTGCCCCCAGCAAAAAGTGCGACGTGGCGACACTGGTGAGGGAGCTGGTCGCGCTGACGCGTTACCAGATTCCGTCGCAGATCGCGCTGAATTACGACGTCCCGGAAGGCCTGGTTTGCCGGTTGCCGGAGTGCAGTCTCCGGCAGGTGCTGCTGAATCTCGTGTTGAATGCGGCCCAAGCCCTCGATGCCGAGGCCGGAGAAGTTCTCATCGAAGCTCGGCGCGACGAGGATTGGCTGTATCTGACCGTCCGGGATGACGGACCCGGCTTCAGCGAAGAACTGCTGCGCGGTGCCGTTCGGCCTTTCGCGACCGGCCGGCCCCAGGGCACTGGTCTGGGGCTCGCCATCGTCCAGCGTACGGTGCGCGAGATCGGCGGCCAGATGAACCTCTCGAATCTCTTCCCACGAGGTGCCTGCGTGACCCTGCAGTTGCCTTTCCGACCGGTCTGATTCATGCCGAACACACTGCTGATCATTGAAGACGAGGCTTTGCTGGGTGCCGAGCTGGCACGCCACTACGCCAAGATCGGTTGGGAAGTCGAGTGGGCGAGAAGCTTGGTAAGGGCCGCTGAACTGGTCCAGGATCAGGGCTACGATCCGCTGCTGGTCTTGTCCGATATGCATCTGCCGGACGGCAACGCGCTCGATTTCATGGAAAGCACCAAGGACAGACTGAGCTATGCCGAATGGCTGTTTTTGACCGGTTACGGCAGCGTTCCCGATTCAGTGCGCGCGTTGCGCCTCGGCGCCTACGATTTTCTGGAAAAGCCCTGCGAACTGGAACGACTGGACCTGGTTGTCTCAAGCGCCGCCCGATCCGCGTTGGCCCAACGACGCCTGAGGGATCAAGCTCAGCTGCGACATCGGCGCTACGGTCCGGAAGCGTATGTCGGTCGCAGTGCCGCCGCAAATCAGGTGCGGGAGCTGTTGAACCGTTTGACGCAGGTTTCTTTCAGCGCGTTGATCATCGGCGGCGAAACCGGGACCGGCAAGGGTTTGGTCGCGCGCATCCTGCATCACAGCGGACCCCGCGCGCAGGGCCCGCTGGTGGAGTTGAACTGTGCCGCGCTGCCGCGCGAACTGCTGGAGTCGGAACTGTTCGGCCACGAGGCGGGGGCGTTCACCGGTGCCACCGGCCGGCATCGCGGCCTGATCGAGCAGGCGGATGGCGGCACCCTGTTTCTGGACGAAATCGGCGAGATGCAGCTCGACCTTCAGTCCAAGCTGCTGAAAGCGATCGAGGACCGGAAATTCCGGCGCCTGGGTTCCGAGAAGGAAATCTCCGTCGATGTGCAGATCATCGCCGCGAGCAACCGCGATCTGGGCGAGCTGGCTCGCCAGGGAGATTTTCGGAGCGATCTCTACCACCGGCTCAGCGTTTTCCGGCTGCAGCTTCCCCCGCTACGGGATGTCAGCGAAGATTTGGAGGACCTGGTACCGCTGTTGGTCGCCGAGTTCAACGCCAAGTCGAACCGGCAGGTGAAAGTCATTCCGGATTCGGTTTGGAAGCAATTGAAGGCCTACGACTGGCCCGGCAATGTACGGGAACTGCGGAATGTCATCGAGCGCTGCGTGCTGCTGTCGGAGGGACCGACTTTTCCCAGTCAATGGCTGCAGCTGCCCGGTGTCCCGTCTGAAGGGAAACCGGTCGAAGCGCGGGCTGACCGCTTGCTGATTCCACTCGATGGCAGCATGGCTTTGGATGACATGGATTGTTACATCATTCGGACGGTTCTGGAACGTCTGGACGGCAATGTGACCGCAGCCGCCCGTGCGCTCGGAACAACGAGGGAAACCTTGCGATATCGCGTCCGGAAATACGGCCTGACCGCTTCCGGTTAGCCGCCGGGAACTTGGCACCGGGTGCGCGGGGCGTTCGGGGTATAATCCCCGCATGACAGCCGTTGCGCTCACCTGCCATCCTGCCACCCCCTGCAACGGCATCGACCGGTTCGATGTGGGCATTCACTGGATCACGGCAACGGAGCTGTCGCTGCACTACACGATCGACGGCGATGTGAACAGGCTTCGGCTTCCGAACCCCGGCCCGGCGCGGCGCAGCGACCGCTTGTGGGAATCCACCTGCCTCGAAGTGTTCTTGCGGGCGCCGGGATCGAATGACTACTGCGAGTTCAATTTCGCGCCTTCCGCCGCGTGGGCGGCCTACGTCTTCAAGGCATACCGCGACGGCATGATGCCCATGGCGGCCGATCACCCACCTCAACTGACGGTGCGTTCTACTCGAAGCCGATTCGAGCTCGATGCGCTGCTCAGCGGTTTCACCGAGTCGCTCCGGATTGGGGAATGCGGGCGCCTCAGCGTCGGCATCGCCGCGGTGATCGAGGAACAAGGCGGAGCGCGTTCGTACTGGGCGCTTCGCCATCCGTCGGCTCATCCGGATTTCCACCACCCCGAAAGCTTCGTGCTGACGCTGGGTTTCGGGGAATCCCCGTCAGTCAGCGACCTCGGGAGTCATCATTGAAGTCCGGCGTCGACCACCTCGTCGAGGAGCCGGAATGGCGTCGTTCTCTTGCAGCGCGCCGTCTGGCCTTGCTGGCCCATCCCGCTTCGGTGACCCGGCATCTGGTGCATTCCCTCGATGCGCTCGCAGCGATCCCGGAACTCGATGTGGTCGCCGCGTTCGGACCGCAGCACGGCCTGCGCGGGGACAAGCAGGACAACATGGTGGAATCGCCGGACTTCATCGATCCGGTGCACCGCATTCCGGTATTCAGCCTGTATGGCGAAATCCGCCGTCCGACGGCCGCGATGATGGACCACTTCGATGTGCTGTTGGTCGATCTGCAGGATCTCGGCTGCCGCATCTATACGTTCATCACCACCCTGCTGTACGTGCTGGAAGAGGCGGCCCGGTGCGGCAAAGCCGTCTGGGTTCTCGACCGGCCCAATCCCGCCGGGCGTCCGGTCGAGGGTTTGCGGCTGCGGCCCGGCTGGGAGAGCTTCGTCGGAGCCGGAACCCTGCCGATGCGGCACGGCCTGACGTTGGGAGAACTGGGTGCCTGGTTCGTGCGGACGCGGCGACTGGATCTAGACTACCAGGTCGTACCGATGGACGGCTGGGAACCCGAGCGGGCACCTGGATTCGGCTGGCCGCTGGGCGAGCGGACCTGGATCAACCCCAGCCCCAATGCCCCGAATCTCTGGATGGCGCGCTGTTACGCCGGCACCGTGATGCTGGAGGGCACCACCTTGTCCGAGGGCCGAGGCACCACCCGCCCGTTGGAGCTGTTCGGGGCGCCCGACATCGACGCGGACCGGCTGCTGCACGAGATGCGGATGATCGCACCCGACTGGCTGCGCGGTTGCCGCTTGCGCCCCTGCTGGTTCGAACCCACCTTCCACAAGCATGCGGGCCGGCTGTGCAACGGGCTGCAGATTCATGTCGAGGACACCGCGTACGACCACCAGGCTTTTCGGCCCTGGCGGCTGCAGGCGCTCGCCTTCAAGGCGATCCGTCGGCTCTGGCCGGATTATCCACTGTGGCGTGATTTTCCCTACGAGTACGAGTACGACCGGCTGGCGATCGATTTGATCAACGGCAGTGAACTGTTCCGCGCCTGGGTCGATGATCCCGCTGCTGAGCCGGAAGAACTCGAACGAAGCACCGTACCGGACGAGGTGTCCTGGCTGGACGAACGGGAGCCGTTTCTGCTGTATCGGTGACAGCCGTCCGCAGCGTTCCCTATCGGATTGAGCGCGAAGGTGACAGCGGGGCCGCGTGCGCGGAGAGCCGCTCGCCAGACCAGACCGACCCGTTCTCGCCCCAACTCCCGTTTCGCGTGCAGTTCAGGAGGACCCGCTTGGATCTGATTCGAACCGTTCTGCGGCTGCGCGAAGAACTCGATGATCTTCGCTTCGAACCGCCGGTGAGCCACGTCTATAACCCGCTGGAGTATGCCTGGGAGCCGCATCGGGCCTACTTGGAACGTTACGGAGCGGGGACTCGCGACATCCTCTTGGTCGGCATGAACCCGGGACCCTGGGGCATGGTGCAAACCGGGGTACCTTTCGGTGATGTCGAATTCGTCACCGGATGGATGCATCTCGCCGGCACGGTTCAAAGGCCGCGGGCAGAGCACCCGCCAGCGCTTTTTTGTCGGCAACTATTGCCCCCTCTGTTTCTTTCTCGAGGATGGCGGCAACCTCACGCCCGACAAGCTGCCGCCGCCGCAGCGTCGCGCACTGCAGGCTGCCTGTGATCGCGCACTGTTGCAGACGGTGGAGATCCTCCATCCCCGTTGGGTGTTGGGCATCGGCCGCTTCGCCGAGCGGCGCGTAGCGGAAGTGCTGGCCGGAAGTGGCGCCCGACTGGGCGGCGTCCCGCACCCGAGCCCGGCAAGTCCGAGCGCGAATCGCGGCTGGGCGGAGCAGATGGAAACGGCCTTGCGGGCGGCGGGCATCGATTTGCCTTGATAGCGACCAAGCGGCTTCGGCAGGGACACGTTCACCGAACAGTGAGCGCACCGGAATGTTGCTTTCTCTGCGGGCTCTGCCGCGCCCAAGCTCTGCTGTACAGCCACAGCGATCGGAGCCCGATCCATCGCGGCAACGAGTGTTTGCAGGCGGCGGCGTGGGCGTTCGATCAGGGGTTGGAGGTCCGATGAGCTTGCACGAGTGTCGAGACCGGCACGGCCCGGCAGAAACGCGGGTGCATCGCGCATCTACCGTCTCAGTGACCGTGAATGCGTCGCGCAGGCCGGACAAGCCGCGTCGCGCCATGCGAACGCTCGGGCCTCTGAAATCCCGCCTGGCTCAGGCCGTCGGCAAAAAGCCTCCGCCAAGTCCTCGCACGGGAACCAGAATTCGAGAATGTCCGGCCTACCTGGCGGGCCTGAGGGCTTTAACGCGAACATCCGTTCGAGAAGCCGGCCACCGTGCGCCAGATGGCCGAGGTGGCCGTGTATCACCGCGAGATTGATCTGAAACGGAAAGGCCGGTAGGGTACGCAAGGCGTAACTTCCTTATTCTTGAGCGCAACTCCCGCTGATCCACTTCACTTCGGCCTCCTGGCTCCACAGTCTCGGCAGGCTGTTCAGGTCTGCCATGCTGGTCGGCCTCACTCTGGCCATCCTGCCCCAGCGCGCCGCCGCGGCGACCCCGGACCTGCTGGCGCCTTCGCAGCGCGCCTGGCTCGCCGCGCATCCGGATTTGGTCATCGGCATGCCATCGGATTATCCGCCGGGCACCCTGGCGGATGCCGAGGGCCGGGTCACCGGCATCGGCCCCGATTTTGTCGACCTTCTGAACCGTCGTCTCGGCACCCGGATCCGCATCGAGCCGGGGCACTGGACGGAGATCGTCGCGCGGGCCGAGCGTCGCGAAATCGACCTGCTGGGCTTTACCTTTCCGCTCGATTCGTACCGGCCGTATTTCAATTTTACGGGACCGGTATTTGCCGCTTATTACTACATCTACGCCCGTAGCGACGACGAGCGTCCGCCGACCACCCTGGCCGGATTAGCCGGCAAGCGGGTCGGCTACTTCGCCTCCACGCGCATCGTGGAGACGATGAACTGATCGTCGCGCTGCTGACGAAAAAGATCGACGTCGTCGTCGCGAATTTCTCGCTGGAATACTGGCGCAAGAAGGCGACGCAGGTTGGATTCCACATCGCGGCGCTGCTGCCGGAGATGGGCGGCGACCTGGTCATTTCAGTCCGCAAAGACTGGCCGGAACTGCGGGACATCCTCGACGCCGGGCTCGCAACCATCACTGAACAGGAACGGCAGGCGATCCTGAATCGCTGGATGGGCAGCGATCCCGGTTATTACCGCGAACAATCTCTCGGGCTCTCTCTCGACGAAGCCGAAAAAGCCTGGCTCGGCAGCCATCCGGTGTTGCGCGTCGGTATCGATCCCAACTGGGCCCCCATCGAATTCGTCGATGCGGACGGGGCGGCCCAGGGCATCGCTGTGGCCTATGTGCAACGCTTGCAGAAACTTCTCGGCATCCGTCTCGAAACCATCACCCTGCCGTCCTGGTCGGAGGCCTTGACGCAGTTGGCCGAGGGTCGTGTCGATCTGTTGCCCGCCCTCGACGTCAGCCGGAAGGATCGGGGCGATCTGCGGCTGACCGAACCCTATGTCAGCTTTCCGGCCGTCATCTTTTCCGCCGCCGAGGTCACCTATCTCGGCAATCTCGATGCCTTGCAGGACAAGCTCGTCGCGGTGGTCAAAAGTGACATCGTGGCCGACTGGATCCGGCAGGCGCGCCCTGCACTGCGGTTATTGCCGGTCGCCAATACGCACGAGGCGCTGCAGCGTGTCGCCAAAGGCGAAGCGTTCGCGTTCGTGGGCAACCTGGTTACGACCAGCTACTATATCGGCCAAACCGGCCTGACCCAGATCCGGGTTGCCGGGGAGACGCCGTTCACCTATCGTCTGGCGATGGGTGTAAGGCAAGACCAGCCGATGCTGGCCCGCTTGCTGCAGAAGGGGCTCGATGGCATTCCGGCGAGTGAGCGGGACGCCGTCACGCAGGCCTGGCTGTCGATCCGATACAGCCACGACATGGACCTCGGACTGCTGTGGCGCGTGCTCGCCGGCAGCGGACTGGTGGCAGCCGCCATCGTCGCGTGGAACCGGCGTCTGGCTGTGGAAGTCGGCCGGCGCCGCCAGGCCGAAGCCGCACTGCGCGAAGCCAAGGAGGCTGCCGAACAGGCGAACCGGGCCAAAACGGAGTTCCTGGCCGGCATCAGCCACGAGCTGCGAACCCCGCTGAATCTGCTGCTCGGCTTCGCCGCCCTGCTGCAGGACACGGAGCGCGACGAACGCGGACGGCACTGGCTCCGATCGCTCCGCTCGGCGGGCGAGACCCTGGCGGCGCTGATCGACGACCTGCTGGACCTGAGCCGCATCGAAACCGGATACCTGCGCGTGATGCCGGTGGCCACGGAGCTGCGGGCGGAGCTG
>JALORT010000478.1 GCA_025458755.1 Methylotetracoccus sp. | reverse complement strand
CCGTTGCCATCATTCCCGCGGCGACTCGGAGCTGGCTGGGCCTGGCCGGGATCTCGCTAGATATGCTGCTGCGTTCTCCGGCAAGGGGATACCGCGGCCGCCGGGGTTGGCAGACGCTGGCGGCGATGTTGCGCGCTTCATGCCGGAACCTCTCCCCTCTTCTGCCCGACGTGTCGGGCCTTCTTGCGGAAGCCGCGAAACGGTGCGGCGCGTCGCAGCACCCAGCCGGCCCCGCGGAGGATGCGCCCGCGCCGGAGCGCCGCCTGTCGCTGGAAACGATCACCTTGAAGCAGTTTCGCGATACGCAAAGCCCGGATCAGGCCTGCTATCAGGCGATCATCAGCTCGCCGATGGGTATCGACCGCGTCAACCGGTTTGGCTTGTTGGGCGATTACACACTGCTCCGCGGCGACGTCAGCGGCGGCTATACCCTGAGGATTCACCGCTATCCGGCGCAACCGATCATCGAAGCCCTCGGACTGGAGGTCGCCGAGGTCGAGGAAGGGGGCGATGGACCGGTGGCCATCCTGAAACCGGTTCTGCCGTTCTGGACCGATGTCGACCTATACTACGGCCGCGGCCGAGTCCTGTGTTCCAGAGCGCAGTGCTTTCATCCCGACCGGAGCTGCACGGCATGGACACAGGGTCCCGAGGAACCCGCCGCTGCTGGCCGGCCTGAATCCGCTCCCGCGGCGCACTCGCCGCACGGCGAGCCGGAAAACGCCGAACCACCCCGGCATATCCCTTACATCACGACGCAGGGTGCGGCGGCGCAGCCGATCGCCGGCCCGTTTCATTTCCCGGATGTGACGCTGCAGGTTTATCCGCTGCTAGCGGACCGCTCGCGGCTGCAGGGCTTGCTGGACGAGTACCTGAATCAGCCGCTTTGTCCCGACGGCGAAACGCCGGTCGGCCTCAAATTCGAAGCGTTCGGCTCCTACGTGTACCTGATGGTCAGCGTGCAGGGCGGACAGATAGGTGTGATGTGGTCGGAGGCCAACAACATCGGCTGGTGGGCCGACAAGGAAGTGTCGTGCGGCGTGCCGGTGAAATGCTACCGCCGGAGCGTGGAGGCTGACGGCAGTGGCGCATCCGGCAGCGAGTGGCAACTGATCAGTCTCGGGATGGTTTCGCCGTTCATCTTCGGGAACACGGACCGCGCCGTGATTACCGACCGCGAGGTCAACGGACGACCCACGGTCCAGGCAATCATCGACAGCCCTACCGATGCCTGGCTGACGCCCGCGGGACCGATCGCCGCGCGGCGACTGTTGAAGCTGGAGACGGAAGTCTTTCCGGCTCTGCATCTGGGGCAACAGGCCGAACGGCGCACGTTGCTGGAGATCGACGGGCACGACGTGATGCCCTCTCCCTACCGCACCGACGATGCCCAATGGCGCGAGATGCTGGACCATTGGGGCGAGAAGGTGGTCCAGGAACTGCAGCGCAAGACTCTAATGCACCGGGAACTAGCGGGTGAAATCGGCGACGCCTGCAGCTTGGCGGCCGAACTGCTGTGTCTCGATGCCCCGTGCAACAGCTTTCATCTGAAACAGTATCGGGATGCGGCTGAACCGGACCACGCCTGTTACCAAGCGTTGGTGAAAACGTCCCGCCGGATCACCCGTTTGTACGATCTTCACGAAATCGATCAGCGTATCCACATCCGCCTGCACAAGTACCCCGGTTTCCCGATCGCCGAAACCTTGGGGATCAAGGTCAAGCACGTCGACTCCAACAACGGGACCGTCGTCCAGATCCTCGAACCGGTGCGGCCGTTCTGGATGCGGCTCGGAGTGCGCGAGGAGCTCGGAGAGGTTCTCTGCTGGCGCACGCAGCAGCGTGACTGGACACCGGCGCATCCGTGGAGTCACGGCTCGCCCGAGGAAGCCGGTCGCGGCGCACCACCGTTTTTCGCGGCCTCCGGCCACACCGGAGTCATCCCCGGCGCCGCCTTGGAGCAAGTCAATACGCTCTGCACCTCATCCATCGACCACCTGCGCTGCGCCCTCGAAAAGGAACTGGCGGCCATGCAGCAGACGATCGCCGCCAACCCAATGCTGCGTGATGCACTCGCCGCGGCGGCGGACGACCTTGCTCAGCTCCCGCGGGGAATCGGCGACGTTCTTCGCCTGATGATCGAGCCGCGGGACGCGGAACGCGCCGAGCCGCCGGAAACCGAAACGCCCCACCCATGGTTCGCGGCGATACCCGCGCGTGAGCTGTACACCCTTGTCGAGCGCCTTTCCGCCCTGCTGAGGCGGCATGGGCCCTTTGTTCAATCCGACCGCCTTTCCCGCGCCGCGGCGCGGCAAGCGGTCGAGCGGCTGGCGGAGGTGCAACTGGTGATCGAAGCGGTCCTGGCGCGAAGTGCCGCGCGGGAACCCCCATCACCGATCCCGCCTCCCGATTTCATTCCCGGACACTCGCTGCCGGAAGACTGGGTGAATGGCAGATTGTGCGGCGAGCCGCAGAAGCTCTGGACCATGCGCTGAGTCAGCGAGTGCGATATTCCGGCCCGTCCCAAAGCCTGCATTCGTTCGAGGGACCGCTGGTCGGCAGCGACGATGCAAACCGTAAACCGTAAGGCGGATTCGGAGCGCAGCGACAATCCGCCAAAGCCACCTTGCCGCTAC
>JALORT010000073.1 GCA_025458755.1 Methylotetracoccus sp. | reverse complement strand
TACTACAAATACGAGGGGGTCAGTCCCGCCGGCAGCCATAAACCGAATACTGCGGTTCCGCAGGCGTTCTACAACCGGGAGGCGGGCGTGAAACGCGTGGCGACCGAGACGGGCGCCGGCCAATGGGGATCATCGCTGGCCTTCGCCGGGGCGCTGTTCGGGCTCGAGGTCGAGGTTTTCATGGTCCGGGTTTCCTACCAACAGAAGCCCTACCGCCGGGCATTGATGGAAACCTGGGGTGCGACCTGCACCGCTTCGCCTTCCGATCGAACTGCAGCCGGCCGGGTCATCTTGTCCCAGCGGCCCGATCACCCGGGCAGCCTCGGGATCGCCATCTCCGAAGCGGTGGAAGTGGCAGCCGAGCGCGAAGACACCAAGTATGCGCTCGGGTCGGTGCTGAATCATGTGTTGCTGCATCAAACGGTCGTCGGTCTCGAAGCCATGGCGCAGCTGGAGATGGCCGATGACTATCCCGACGTGGTGATTGGCTGCACTGGCGGAGGCTCGAACTTTGCCGGCATCGCCTTCCCATTCCTCGGCGAACAATTGCGGGGCGGCAAACCGGTGCGGATCGTCGCCATCGAGCCGGCAGCCTGCCCCAGCCTGACGCGCGGGAAGTATGCCTACGATTTCGGCGACACCGCACATCTGACGCCGCTGACCAAGATGCATACGCTCGGGTCAACCTTCACCCCGCCGGGGTTTCACGCCGGCGGGTTGCGCTATCACGGCATGGGCTTACCCTCAGCTCGCCTGCTTCGAGGCCGGTGTGCTGCTGGCCCGAACCGAAGGCATCCTCCCGGCACCGGAAGCCAATCACGCCGTGCGCGGGGCGATCGACGAAGCGCTGCGTTGTAAGGAGGAAGGGGCAAGCCGCGCCATTCTCTTCAACCTCTGCGGCCATGGTCACTTCGACATGCAGGCCTACATGGACTACTTTGCCGGCTTCCTGACGGATCAGGTCTACGACGAGGCGGAGCTGGCGATGGCATTGGCGGGGCTTCCGTCGATGGCGGAGGGCTGAGAGTCAGTGGGCTGGCTTGCCATGAAGGCAAGTTTTATCGGGGGCGGTGTCGATTCCATCGACATTTCGGTCAGACACGGCATGAGATAGCGCAGGCTACGCGCAGGGGCTCTCTGCCGCCTTCGCCCCAAAACATTCATCCGAAGTTAATGGAGAGTGGCGGCTTGTTCTCACTTTCGGCCTCTATGCTCGCGAGTTGCTGGGCGCAGGATGGCTCGGCACGCGCGATGGCCGAGCTGATTCCAGCGTCAGAACTGCAGAATCGGCTCTGTGATCGAGTGTTGCTGACCTCCAGGGCGGAGCGACGAGGAAACGAGGCGACTCGGCGTCGAATCGTGGTGTCGCGAGCCACGGGGTGAGCGGCAAGTGCCGACGGACTCGGGTAGGGCGTTGCCTGCCGCACACCGTTGCGGCTGCGTTCGTGTGCCGGTGCTGGACGGTGCGATGACAGGGTCAAGGACCGTTCGATAAACTGCGCGTGGCGGGCGAGATCACGAACGTTCGTAAACAGCATGAGAAGCCGATCGCGCTCCGTTGCCATGCACCGCATCACCGTCGCAGTGGCTGCGCCAAAAGTGTCCCGACCATGACCCTCAGCTTTGGTCTCGCATCGCTGCTTGCGGGATTTTCGTCGTTGATGAAAGAGTCGGCAATGCAGGTTTGTGTCAGTCCGCCGCGGCAGTGAGCGAACCCGAACAATCGAGACGCCGCGGGAAAACGGCCGGCCTGAGCGTGTCAATGGAAACATCTGTCGGCTGATGCTCAGCACCCAAGGCCACCGCGAAGTCGGACCCGTTTGCCGGGTATGGATTCGAGTCCGGAAACCGCACCGCGACCGGCGAGAGATTCCATCCCAACCGTCCGAGCGTGGCCCGCAAGACTCTGCCGCCGCCGACCCGCGTGTGGGTGACCAATCTGGAGAACCGTCGATCGACCATTCTGGTGGTGAATGATCGCGGTCCGCTCATTCCCGGCCGCCTGATCGAGCTGTGCGAGGGTCCAGCGAAGAAACTCAGCAGGCATTAGCGCGGTACGGCGAGGGTGTTCGTAGAAGCCATGAATGAAGTTCGACGACCACTGCCTGCTCCCGGATGGAGCGTGTTCAATCCGTCCGTTCGTGCATTCTGACCTGGTTTCGCCATAGTGCGCCTCCCGGCAGGCCGGCCGGATCGGCCGCCAGGCTGCCGTTTCGCCGTCGTCAACGCGGAGGGCATATTTGGCGGATGTGGCAGGTGCGAATATCAACATGTTGCAGAGCTAAAACTGATGCTGCTCGTACGACTTGCCCTGGTCATAGCCGTTTCGTTCTGCTTTGTCGTCATTCTTGGGCTGGCGCTCTACGCGGGATCGCGCGAAGTCGAATGGTATGTGGACAGCGGTCAAATGGCGTACGAGGCATTCGATCGTTATGAGTCGCTGGCACAAGACGCCTACCGGCATTTCAAACAGCGCATGGATCTGCTGCTGGTCGACAACGAGGCGACGCAAGCCGACGTCGAGTCGTCCGGACGACGCCTGCGCGAAACCATCAAGCGGTTGAAGAGTGCGTCGGCGGCACAGCCGGTTGCGGCGGAACGCCGCGGGGAAGCGCCGCACGATCAGCGAAGTGAGATCGAGCGCGTCAACCGCCTGACGGCTATTCTGGAGTCGGCGATGACCCGTTTCGACGAGGTGGAACGACTGCGACAGGACGGAAAAAGGGAGGCGGCGCTGTTGTTGCTTTCCAAGGTACTGGAAGAAAACATTGACCGCGAATTCGAGCCTCTGATCGATGCGGCGATCAATGCCGAACATGAACGCGCCCTCATTGCTCGGGAAAGGTTGCGCTCATTGCTTGATCTTTTCCGGTGGATCTCGGTCGCGGCGGCCTCGATCGCAGCGCTGTTCAGCATTACGGCCGGTGTCTTGTTGTTCCGAAGTATCAAGGGGCCGATTGAGGCCTTGATGCGGGGAACGGACGAGATTGCGGAGGGCAACTTCACGCACCGGATTGCGGTCTCCGGTCATGGTGAGTTCAGGTATCTGGCCAAACATTTCAACCAAATGGCCCGAAGACTGGAACTGCAGCAGGAGAAACTGAGAGAGGCACGTGCGGTGCTGGAGCAAAAAGTGGCGGAGAGAACACTCGAGTTAGGTCGCGTCAACCGCGAACTGCAGTCTTTAGATCATGCTCGGCGTCAGTTCTTTGCGGATATCAGTCACGAGCTGCGGACGCCGCTCACGGTGATCCGCGGCGAGGCCGAGATCACGCTGCGCGGCAAAGAAAAGAGTGCCGAAGAGTACAAGGAGGCTTTGGGGCGAATCCTGGAACTGTCGATGCAGTTGGGCATGGTGGTCAATGACCTGCTTTTCCTTGCGCGATCGGAGACGGCAAGCTTGCAGTTCGATTGGGACGATATCGAGCTAAGCGATCTGGTCGCCCATGCTGTCGAAGACATGCGATCATTGGCGCACGAAAAATCGATCAGCGTTCGGTTTGCAGGACCCGGCAGCCCGCTGCGGGTGCGTGGTGATAAACAGCGACTGCGGCAAGTCTTGTTCATTTTGCTGGATAACTCCTGCCGCTACTCGAACCCTGGCACAGCCATTGATATCGCATTGCGCGGCGACGGTCGGGAGGCGCTGCTGAGTATCAGCGACCAGGGTATTGGCGTACCCGCTCAGGACTTAGAAGTCATCTTCGATCGTTACTACCGCAGTACGAAGGCACGCCGGTCCACGGAAGACGGTACCGGGCTGGGTTTGCCCGTCGCCAAGGGAATAGTGCATGCCCATGGCGGACGCATCGCCGCGTCGGTCAACAGCGACGGTCCCGGGACCACTTTCACGCTGGCGTTGCCGACGATCGAGGCGGAGACCGGTGACATTGTCGGCATTATCGCACCGGGAGCTTGAGAGCGTGGACATCTTGCTGGTGGAAGACGACGAACGCATCGTCGAGTTTCTGCGACGTGGCCTGAAGGCCGAGGGCTATCAAGTGGAGGTGGCCCGCAGCGGAACCGAAGCCCTGGCATTTGCGCAGACGGGGACTTTCCGAGTGATCATCTTGGACTTGCGGCTGCCAGACCTGAATGGTCGGGAGGTGTGCGAGCGGCTGCGCGCGCGGCGTGTCGATACGCCCGTACTGATGTTGACGGCGATGGATGCAACGACGGACAAGGTCGCCGGCCTGCGCTCCGGGGCCGATGACTATATGACCAAGCCGTTCGCCTTCGAGGAACTGCTGGCCCGGATCGAGGCCCTGTTACGCCGCAGAGGAGGAGAAATCAATCCGGAGTCCGCCGAACTGCGCATCGACGATCTGGTGTTGAATCGGGAAACGCACACGGTGCGGCGTGGAGAGGCTCTGATCGATCTGACACCCAAGGAATTCGCGCTGCTCGAATGTTTCCTGCGGGCTCCGGGTCGGGTTCTGAGCAGGACACGGATTCTCGAGCAGGTCTGGGGTTACAGCAGCGACCCGCTGACCAATATCGTCGACGTCTACGTTCGCCAATTGCGGCGAAAGATCGACGAGGGTTACGACAGAAAGCTGATTCACACCGTCCGCGGGTATGGATACAAGCTCGAGGCGGCATGATCGTAAGGTCCTCTATGGTTTTTCCACATCGAGGGACATGCCGTCGAGGCCGGGGCGCCGAGGGTGAACGTTTTTGCCGTGGTGCAGTGACGCGAATCGATCCACTCAGTGGCATCGGCCGTGTGTTGCGCTGCCTGGTCCTGCTGGCGTCACATACGGCGTCGGCTTCTTCGGGGCAACCGGAGCGCGTGGTGTCGTTGAGCCTATGTACGGATCAGTTGGTACTCGTGCTGGCCGACCGGCGACAGATCGCCTCGCTGTCCTCGCTGTCGCGGGATCCGGATTTGTCTGATCTGGCCGCGTCCGCCGCCAGCGTGCCGCAAAACCGGGGCACCGTCGAGGAGGTTTTGCTGCAAGAGCCGGATCTGATTTTGGCCGGCCCCTGGGGGTCCTACCAGGCCGGAAAGTTGCTCGAGCGACTCGGGCGCCGTGTTATGTGGGTGCGGCCCGCCGAGGACTTCGACATGATTCGCGCACAGGTACGACAGGTTGGCGATGCGCTCGGTCAATCGCAGAGAGCTGCAGCGGTGTTGGAAAACATGGAACAGACACTGGTCGCGCTGCAGACGCTCTCCGCCGCATCGCCGAATACAGCGGCGATCGCGTATCTGGCCGGCGGGTACACCTACGGGGCCGGAACGCTGTTCGATGCGGTCCTGCAGGCTTCGGGTCTTGAAAACGGAGCCGTCGGCCTCGGCATTAACGGCTTCGCGCCTCTACCTCTGGAATCGCTTGTGATGTTACGTCCGGATTATCTGTTTTTTCAGTACTACCGAAGGGATGCGCACACCTTGGGTAAGTCTGTCCTGGAACATCCCGCGCTTCTGGGTTCGCGGTTGGGCGCGCGCCGGCTGACCGCCGCGCTGCCGCGGCTTGCCTGCGGAACCCCGCAAACGGCCCAGGTCGCGCGGGAACTCGCTGACGGCCGGGCACCTTAGTTCGCGGGATGCGTACCGCGTTCCTGGTCAGTGCCCTGGCACTCGTCTTTGCGATGTCGCTGATGCTCGGTTCGACGCGACTGACTGGTGTGGAGGCGCTCATCGCGCTCTTCGCTCGCGATGCAGGATCGGCCGGCTTGATCATGACCGAGATCAGGCTGCCTCGCGCGCTGCTGGGCCTACTGGTGGGCGGCATCCTCGGGCTCGCCGGCGCCGCGCTGCAAGGGTTCTTGCGTAACCCGCTGGCCGAACCGGGCGTGACCGGGGTGTCCGGGGGCGCGGCACTGGCGGCCGTGATCGCACTCTACTCGGGTTTTTCCGAAGTCTCCCTACTGGCCTTGCCGGTAGCAGGAATTCTCGGCGGCGCCTTGGCCGCGCTATTCCTGGTGTTGTTGGCGGGGCGCGGGACGGACGAGACGACACTCATTCTTGCCGGCGTTGCTCTCAATGCGCTGGCTGCTTCCCTCACTGCTCTCATGTTGAGCCTCTCCAGGGATCCGCAAGCGGCACTCGAAATCACCTTCTGGTTGATGGGGTCGCTGTCCGACCGGAGTCTGGTGCACGTTTATCTCGCCGCGCCGTTCATCGTGCTCGGCGGGATACTGTTGCTCCAGACCGGCAGCTCGCTCGACGGGTTGAGCTTGGGTGCGGAGGTCGCCTGCAGTCTCGGTGTGAATCCGCGGCGTCTGCTTAGGTTACTGATCGCTGGAACAGCGCTGGGCGTGGGTGCGGCGACTGCGGTAACGGGCATGGTCGCGTTCGTCGGTCTGATGGCTCCGCATTTGGTGCGTCCATGGGTGGGTCATGTTCCCAGTCGGACCTTGGGGGCCAGCACTTGGTGTGGCGCGATGCTGGTGCTGTTCGCCGACATCCTGGCGCGAACGTTCCCGGCGGGTTCAGAGTTGAAGCTCGGGGTTGTGACGTCGTTACTCGGCGCACCGTTTCTTCTGGCGCTGATTATTCGGCGCGTCCAGGGCGACCCATGACGATTCTGGCGGCTGACCGAGTTTCGGTGCGGATCGGTCGGCGCGAGTTACTCCGCGACGTTTCTGTCGGTGTGGGGAGTGGCGAGGTCGTGGGGCTGGTCGGGCCGAACGGTGCTGGCAAGACGACGTTGGTGCGGGTGTTGGCGGGCCTGACGCGGGCTGCCCGCGGTACGGTTGCTTTTCGCGGGGTCGACGTGTCGTCATCCGGCTTCCGCGGTGCGAACACGCGCGAACTCGCTTATTTGGCTCAAGGCGCCTTGTGCCACTGGCCGCTGACCGTGGAACACGTCGTGATGTTGGGGCGACTGCCTCACGCCGGGAGTTTGCGGCGGACCGGTGAGGTAGATCGGATTGCCGTCGAAAAAGCTCTCGCAGAAACGGATCTGGGCCATCTACGATCCCGACGCATCGATACCCTCTCGGCGGGTGAACGCTCGCGCGTGATGCTGGCGCGGGCACTGAGCACAGAGCCGGCAGTCTTGCTGGCAGATGAGCCGATTGCGGCTCTGGATCCCGGCCATCAGCTTGATGTGATGACTTTGCTTCGACATCTTGCGTTGCGTGGTGTCGGAATTCTGGTCGTTGTGCATGATCTCATCCTGGCGGCTCGCTTCTGTGATCGCCTCGTCCTGCTGCATCGCGGATGTGTGGTGGCGGAGGGGAGACCGGACGTGGTTCTGACGGAGCGGGTCCTGGCCGACACCTACGGTGTGGAGGTGCGGCTGTGGCAGGTAGATGGCGTTTGCGGCGTGATACCCTGGCGTCGGAGGCCAGCAATGCCCTCCGTGGAGGATCGGGGCGTGGTGCGTACCGACGCCGATGTGCCGGCCGTTTGTTCCCTCACTGACGGGGGGTTCCAAGTTCCTCGCCCGGTAAGCGCCGCTTGATCCCTACGGTCGCTCCGGCCGATACGTACGCGGGATTGCGCCAAACACGAAAACCCCGGGCCAGGTGATCAACGGCCACTGTTTGGATTATCAGACCCCGCCGCCGTTTCTTGTCGCGCTCTGGAATTTTTTGGCCGGCGGCCGGCGTGTCTGATTCTCGTCATTAGCGGCCCCGCTCGGTGGGCGGGGTCGCTTATTCAAAAGTAAGTGCGACGCATACCCTGCGTCTATTCTGCGGCTGCTTCGAAATACCGCAGCGACCCGCAAACGATGTTACATCGCCGGTCCGTGCTGATATTGGGTGTTGCGCGATAATTCCCGTAATAACGCGATCAGGCGATTTACATCGTGGAAGTCGATGGTTGCCGCGTGGTCTTTATTTGTCATCGATCGCGGAACATCCGTCATTTGTTTGCGAATTCGCAAAGCCGTATATAATATGACGAAATGCGCCGAGTCGGCGGCTAGGGTCTGGCCAAAAAGTGCGCTGCAGCGGTTAGCTGCCGGTCTGAAATGGGCAGACGTAGTGATGTCGTGGACCACAAGACTCGGCTTCTGTAACACTCAAGCTACAATGATGGAGAAGTTTCATGGCAAATCATTTCGAAGACATGAGCGAGACGGAGCTTCAGGCGATGATCGAGGATGCCAGTAGGGCGCTGAAGGAAAAACAGCACGGAAAACGCCGGGAAGTGATCGCACAAATCAAACAGCTAGCCTCCTCGATTGGCGTTACGGTAGAGATTATCGAGAGTGGCGGCGTCGCCTCGCGCAAAGGCCGGAAGGTACCGATCAAGTTCCAGAATCCTGCAAACTTGTCGGAACAATGGAGTGGACGCGGCGTGCGGCCGAAATGGCTGCAGAATCTCTTAAACCAAGGCCATAGCCTGGAAGAATTTGAAATAAAATCTTGACTGCTGGCGTCGCCGCTTGTAAAGGAAGCCCCGTTGACGAGAACGCGTTCCGGATACCTCGAAACAAAACGTCGACGGTACGGCGGGGCTCAGTCAAGGAATCTTTGCGTTAGCCCCTGATACGCGTCGATGCGGCGATCGCGCAAGAAGGGCCAGATACGCCGCACCGATTCGCTGCGAACGCGGTCGAGTTCGGCCATGATGACGCGCGTTTCGGTGTCGTTGGCGGTGGCTAGCAGTTCCCCTTGCGGTCCGCTGATAAAGCTGCTGCCCCAGAACTGAATTCCCGATGTCATACCACTGGGGTCGGGTTCGAGACCGATTCGATTGCATGCAGCGACAGGGATTCCATTCGCGACCGCATGACTGCGCTGGATCGTGATCCACGCATCCCGTTGCCTTTCTTTTTCTTCGGCGGCGTCTTCGGGGTTCCACCCGATCGCGGTTGGATATAAAAGTATCTCCGCGCCCGCAAGCGTCATCAATCGTGCGGCTTCCGGATACCATTGATCCCAACAGACCAGAATACCCAGTTTGCCGACTGATGTATCAATCGGGGTAAACCCCAGGTCGCCCGGCGTGAAATAGAATTTTTCG
>JALORT010000072.1 GCA_025458755.1 Methylotetracoccus sp. | reverse complement strand
TGGCAGGCCAGTCGATTGTGTTTGCCGGCGAAGTTGTCGCGCAGGATTTTGTCTTCCAATACCGAGGGCTCACTGAGGTTGTTCCAGCCCGCGATGACTTTCATCATGCAGGTGCCGCAATCGCCTTCGCGGCAGCCATAGGTGATGCCGGAGCCGACCTTTTCGGAAATCTCGATGACGCGGGTTCCCGCCGGAACGGTGACGGTGACGTTGATGTCTTCGAATGTAACGGTGGCTTTAGCCATGGGTCTCTCCTAGGTTGAATAAGTCGTTGTCAATAGCTCGGACATATCGATGACGGAGGCGGGGCGGCGGCCGACCAGTTCCAAAGCCAAATCATGGCCGAACTGCCGGCACGCCTCGATTTCCTCCACCGTCGGGATGAGCTTCACCCGCAACCCTTGCACCGGGACCCGCAGCTTCAATCCGCGCAGCCGGTCCTCGATCATACGCACCGCTTCGCCGCTCCAGCCGTAGGAGCCGAACGCCGCGCCGACCTTGCCCTTGACGTCGATGACGGTCAGGGAGGACAGCAGATCCCAGACAGGTTTCACCGCGTCTCCGTTGATGGTGGGCGAGCCGAGGACAAAGCCGTCGGCTTCCTCCAGCAGGTCGGCGAACGTGCCGGTATCGCCACCCTCCAGGTCGTAAAGCGAGGCGCGCACGCCTGCCACTTTCTGAGCGGCGGCGTAGATGGCCTCGGCCATGCGGGCGGTGTTGCCGTAGGAGCTGATGTAGAAAATCAGCAGGGTCTTTTCGTCGCAGGAAATCTCGCTCTTCAGTCGTGGCGTGGACAGTTCCCGATAACGCTCCACGTAGGCGCGGGGCCGGTCGCGCAGAATGGGCCCATGGGCAGGAGCGATACACTGCAGTTCCAGAGGTTCGATGAGCTCCAGCGCCTGCACCACATAGTCCTTGAACGGGCGCATGATGTGCGCGTAGTAGTACTCGAAAGAAAAGCGGAAATCACCCGCCTTGTCGTTGAATAAGCGGGGATCGCAGAAATGGCAACCGAATACGTCGCCGGAGAACAACAGCCGTTCTTCGCGCAAATAAGTGCATTGCGTATCCGGCCAATGGAGATAAGGGGTATGCAGGAATTCCAGGCAACGGTCGCCCAAGTCGATGGAAAATCCGGTGTTGACGGGAGTGAATTCGAGGCTTTCCCGTTTCAGCAAGGCCTTCAGCATCATCTGCGCCTTGAAAGAAATGTACAGCCTTGCACGGGGTGCGCGCGCCATCAGCTCCGGCAAGGCCCCGGTGTGGTCGGGCTCCAGATGGTTGAGAACGATGACCTTGATTTCGTCGTAAGCGGCCACCTGCTCCAGTCGCGTGAAAAAGTCGCCGGCAAACTGCTCCTTCACCGTATCGACCACGGCGACACCTTCGCTGCCGCGGACCGCGTAGGCGTTGTAGCTCGTGCCGTTGGCGGTTTTCAGGATGATGTCGAAACTGCGCAGCGTCGGATCCAGCGCGCCGATCCAGTGTACGCGGGGCGAAAGGGCCACGGGTTCCATGCGGGAGAGGGCCGTCTCGACGGTGTCAGCTTTCATCGGCCGACCGGGACCAGGTTTCCGGGGCAGGTTTCCATGGCCTGTGATGTTTCTTGGTGAGCGCCAAGGCCGATCCAGGCATCCACGCGCGCCGGGTCGAAACCCGCCGCATAGCGCGCGCCGACCTGCATCAGCGGTCGGCGGATCAGGATCGGATCGGCGATCATCAAACGCAGCGCCTGCTCTTCGCTCAACGCTTCGGGCCATATCAAGCCTTGCTTTACCGCCGGAGCTCTGCCGTTGAACCAGGCGGCCACCGGCAACGTCCCGAAGAAGCGCCGCAAATGAACGACGTCCCAGGGTTCAGTCAACAGATTGCGCTCAATGACCACATGGCCCGCATCACGCAGCAGATTCTTCTGCCGCGTGTTGTTGACGCAGCCGGGCTTTGCCCAGAAAAAGACGGTCGCCATCGTCTCAGTGGGAACGCAATTCCGCCATCGCCTGCTCCATGCGCTCCGGTGGGATGCCGGTCAACGAGCCGGGCTTATTGATGGCCTCGCCCTGAGAATCAAGGATCGCACCCTCGATGGGGCAGATGGTGGCGCACTGCGGATCGGCGAAAGCGCCTTCGCACTCGGTGCATTTCTTCGGATCAATGAGGAAATGCGGCTTGGCCTCGGAGATCGCCTGGCTCGGACAAAGCGGCAAGCAGGCCCAGCAGTTGACGCAAGATTCGACGATTTTGAAAGCCATAACACGGTCTGCCGCTGTGTCAGCCAAAAGGGTTGTTGATATAGGTAAAGCATTCGCCGTGCCAGTGCTATTCACATGACTTTTATGAGTATTGTCGATATTGGTCTGTAACTAGGCGGACAAAGGCCGGGGCGAGCTTTGTCGGCTAACCTACAATCAGCGACTCACTAGCTGAAGGTTTGCTCAAGCCACGGGAACGCGATGCATACCTTCCGCTGCGGTTTGCGGATAGCTGGCACGCAAGCCTGGCTTTCGCACTGAAATCAGTGGGGAACGGACTGAATTGCAGGCCGGTTTACAAGAGGAAAACGCGGCAAGAGGCCGCGTTCCCGGGGCTAAGGATGATCGCCAGTCAGGCCTTGGCCCGGCATAACGTGGCGGCTTTTTGCTCCAGCTTTCCCGCTTGGTGCATCTCCACATACACCGCCATCACCGCCTCTTCGATAGTCTCCATGGCATGTTCGCCGTTCGGGACGATGCCGGCTTCCTCCAGCATTTCCCAAGGCTCGTAGCCGATCTTCGAGCACAGCACCGCCTCGCAGCCCTCCAGGGAGCGGATGGTGCGGGCCAAGGCCGATTCGGCCTCGCCGCAGGTGGAGTCGCCCGAGCAATACTGGTCAGTCTTGCGATGGCTCATGAACTTCACGCCTTCCGGGGAGGCTTGGTAGATCTGGAACTCTTTGGCGTGGCCGAAGTGCTGGTTGATGAGGTTCTGCCCTGAAGTCGCGACGGCCATCAACACCGAGCGGGTTCCCGCCGGAATAGCAGGCAAGGTCTTTTCGGCTTTGGCGGCGCGTTTTTCCTCCATGTCGGCGAGGATGCCCTCCTGTACGACCTTGCGCATTTCCATCGCAGACTGGTAGTCGATTTCCATGGCGTCGATCTTGTCCAACGTGAACTCGGCACCCCGGTCTTCGCCCAGCAAACCCACGGCGTCGGCGCGGCATTGACGGCAATGGCGCATCATGTTCATGTCGCCGGAGCAGGCTTCCTGCAAGTCCATTAGTTCGTCCGGGCTCGGCCCGCGCTGTCCCATCACGCCATAGAAGGTGCCGTGCTCGGCTTCGGCGATCAGCGGCATGACGTTGTGCAGAAAGGCGCCTTTGGATTTGACGATGCGGCTGACTTCGGCCAGGTGCCGATCGTTGATGCCGGGGATCATCACCGAGTTCACCTTCACCAAGATGCCCCGCTCCACCAACATCTCCAGTCCTTTCTGTTGCTGGTCGATCAGGATCTGCGCACCTTTCTTGCCCTTGATGCGCCGGTTCTTCCAAAAGATCCAGGGGTAGATCTTCGCGCCGATCTCGGCATCCACGCAGTTGATCGTGATGGTGACATGGTCGATGTTGGCTTTCGCCAACTCCTCGACCGACTCCGGCAGCGCCAGTCCGTTGGTGGAGACACAGAGCTTGATGTCCGGCGCCTCGCGGGTAAGCCTGCGGAAGGTCTCGAAGGTACGCTCGGGGTTGGCCAGCGGATCGCCGGGGCCGGCGATGCCCAGCACGGTCATCTGGGGGATCGTCGCCGCGACCGCCAGGGTCTTCTTCACCGCCTGTTCCGGCGTCAGCAGTTCGGACACCACGCCGGGACGGGATTCATTGGCGCAGTCGTACTTGCGGTTGCAATAGTGGCATTGGATATTGCAGGCCGGCGCCACCGCGACGTGCATGCGGGCGAAGTAATGGTGCGCATCCTCGGAGTAACACGGGTGATTTTGCACCTTTTTCCGAATGTGGTCCGGAAGCTGATTGACCTGATCGTCGGTCGATCCACAGGAGGATGCGCTGCAACCGCCTTGCGCGGCGGCGGGTGCGTGGTCGTTCAAAACGGGGAGGTCCATCGTTGGCTCGCTGGCTGGGTTGGCATGGTTTATTCTTGACCTGCATCCCTTGTGCCATCCTCCATGTTGCTGAAATAAAAGGCAAAGTGATTTCTCGATCTGTCGTACACACAACGGCGTGCGGAGTCGCTTGTCGGCAAGGTAACAATCCCGGTGAAGACGCAGATCACCCAAGACGTCGACGGACTGCACCAACGCGCCGGCAGTCGGGAGGTGTTGAACGCCACGGCAACCTCCAACGGGTCAAGTGTTTCGAACGGTATCACCCCGCAAACACCTGGGATGACTCCTCCACCGGGAAACCGCCCCGCTGAGTGCTCTGCGGCAGCCTGCCGCGCCCCGACGTGGTCCGGTTCAACGAAGACCGGCCGGCGGAGACTTGGGCGCGAGCGCAGGACGCCGCTTCCGATGGCGATGCGTTGTTCGCGATCGGAACCTCAATGCTGGTCCACCCGGCCGCGGGCTTGCCGCTTACCGCGCAGCACGCCGGCTCCCCGTGATCCGGATCAACTCGGCACCGACCCATCTGGACCGTCAGGCGCGGTTCAAGCTGCGCCGCAAGGCCGGAGAAATCCGTCCCGCGTTACTGGATGCCGTCTGGGGTCAACCCCGGTGAGCAAAGTCAGCATGACGATGGTGCTGCCGGCAACGCTGACGACCCCGCTGCCGGGCGAGGCCGACGATTCCGCCCGCTGTTTCAACATCCGCGGCCGGAATCTGTGCGCCTGATTTCTCGCAGGGATGGGTTGGTGAGAGACCCGTCTCAAAACGAAATCAAGCACCGGTCGTCATGCGTACAATGCCGAACGCGGCGGCTGGTTGCCGGCGAGCGACGGCGAGCCCACAGCCATCGGCATGTCGAAGGTGGCGAAATTGTCCTTGACCGCCACCGGCATGCACTGGAGCGCGCCGCGCGGCTTGCCTCGTGCGGTCGCCCGGTCGAGCATCTCGGCTTTGCCGACGGCGAAAGGATTAAGCGCGAGGAACGCATTGAGCGGTGGCCCGCGCGAGGTGTCGAGGTCGCGCGCCGCAATGTCGACCATCACCGCCGAGATGCGGGCTGCACAGGACGGCGTTTCCACGGCCGCCGCGGGCAAGGCGGCGGTAAGCACGAAGGCACAGATCGCCAAAGGCTCACGCCCAACCCGCCGGCGATCGCGCCGCCGGTGAAGCCGAAAATCATCTCATGGCCGTGCCGCACCGGAAGCGTTATCGTACGCGGCCAAGGGATCAGCCCGCTCAATGACAGACCCCATCCGAGCATCCCCGGGGCGGCGTAAGCACCGATCGACAGAAAGAAAAGGCGGAACGCGGAGCCGAATACAACGCTCTGTTGAATACTGCCGAGCATCTTGCGGATCGCCATGCCTAGTCCGCTCCGCGTTCGAGCACATCGCCGACGGCCCGGCGATTTACGACGCCGGACGTCACGGCCGGCCCGCAGAGGCCGCGAACTCGTCTAGGCAGGGCGTACCGGCGCATGACCCGGGTGCGGCCCGAAGGCCGGACCGGTGTGACGAGCCTCCGTCGGGTTTAGGCATCGTGCGTTATTTCATCCCCAGGCGCTTTGCGAGGCGATGCAGGTTACCACGGTCGATTCCCAACCGGCGAGCCGCTTCGGACCAATTGTGGTTACAGTCGTTCAACATGGCCGTGATCCGTTCCCGCTGCAGTTCGTCTACCGCACGAACCAGAGAATGGCCGTGCTGAGTCTTGCCCGAACGATTGTTGTCCGTGGCTCCTTTGACCTCCGGCCTGGGTACATCCAGGTCTTCGGGTTCCAGTGCCAGCGAGTCGCCACGCAGTGATGCGGCGCGGAGCGTCGCCCGCAGGATGACATGTTCGAGTTCCCGTACATTACCTGGCCAGTCATAGGCCTTCAAACGCCGTAGCGTGGCAGGAGCCAAGTCTACCCGCCGCAAGCCCAGGCGCACCCGGGCCTGATCCAGGAAATGGTTGGCCAGTACCGCAACATCGTCGCCGCGCTCGCGCAGAGCCGGTACGTGCACCGGATACATACTCAAGCGATGGTAGAGGTCGGCACGAAACCGGTTGGCATGCACCTCGTCCTCGAGCCGTCGATTGGTCGCCGCGAGAAACCGCACGTCGGTGTGATGGCTTCGGTCTGAGCCGAGCCGCTGGATTTCGCCGAACTGCACTGCCCGCAACAACTTTGCCTGGATCGACAGCGGCAATTCGCCGATCTCGTCCAGAAACAGCGTTCCACCGTGTGCGAGTTCGAACTTGCCGGCGCGGTCGGCGCCGGCTCCGGTGAACGCGCCGCGAACATGGCCGAACAATTCACTCTCGGCCAGCGACTCGGGCAGTGCCGCGCAATTCACGTAGACCAGCGGTTGCTCGGACCGCAGCGAGCGCGAATGGATGATACGGGCGACGACTTCCTTGCCCACACCTGTCTCGCCGGTCAGCAGCACGGTCAAGTGGGACCGCGCCACGATGTCGATCTCCCTGTTCAGTGTGCGGGTGGCCGGACTCTCTCCGAGCAGTGGCCCGGCCCGCTGCAGGACTTCGTTCACCAGTTCCGTGTTCACCAGCCCCCGGTGCCGGGCCAGGTTTTCCAGGGTTTCGATAAAGTTCTCATAGCGGAGCGATACCGCGGCAATGGCTGCGAACATCCGGAACAGGGTGTCGTCGACCGGACGGAAGGCCCCCGGCTCCACCGCATCGGCACGGAGCAGCCCGAGCAGCGTTTCTTCATTGTAGAGGCCGCACCCGATGCAGGAATGGTCTGCAGCGGTTCCGCCCAATTGCTTGCGGATCAGGGTGTCATACACATCGGGACGGACACCGCCGTCCGGAAAGCGAACCGGGAACCGGGCCCGAAGAAAGGCGTCGAGACGGCGATGGTCTCCGGGCTTGAATGTCCGCCCGACCATCTCGGGTGACAGTCCCCGCGTCGCGACCGGCACCAGGATGCCGTCCTGGTATCGCAGCAGCGCACAGGATGCGTTTCCGATCGCCGCCGAGAAAAGTTCAAGGAATCTTCGATGGCGTTCGGCCATCGGGAGGTTCGCCGTCAGATTCAGCACGGCTTCGCGCACCGCTTCGGCGGTCTGGCCGGCAGCGGAGAGAGGGAGCGGACTCGCGGGATTCATCGTCGGCATACCGAATTGTGTCATTTCGACGACACAAAAGTCCAATGGTTTCGGACGCAAATCAATTAGAAGAACCGATCGTCTCGCTATCTTGTTGTCACTTTGACATCAACTCCCCAAGATCAAATAAAAAAGACGTAACAAAACAGACGCATAAGAAATGGCCGCGATTTTGCTGCAAACACTCCGACAGATCTTCGCGTAACGATCGGCCCGACACACTACACGCTTTCTTGCGGACAATCCCATGCAACATCCGGAGCGACTGACCGGCTGGCGTTTCGCTGTGTTCAACCTGAGTCTTGGATTGGGACACCTGATCGTATTGCTGAACGCGGGCGCGTATATCGCCATGCTGCCCCGCGTGGCCGGAAGTCTTGGTATTCCCCCGAGCCTCGGCACGTGGACCCAAACAGATTACATGATTGGTCTGGCCCTGGCCTTTCCGCTCGCCAGTTGGCTATCCAGTCGAATCGGAGACTACCGGCTGTTCAGCATCGCGTTCGTCGTATTCGCGCTGGCCTCCGTCCTGATCGCGGTTTCGCGGGATCTCCATGCGTTCCTGTGCGCGCGCATCCTGCTCGGCCTGGCCGGGGGGATCACGCTACCCCTGGGTCAATCGCTCATACTCAAGGAGTATCCGGAGGAGAAGAAGTCACTAGGCCTCGCTGTTTGGAGCGTTTTCACGCTGAGTCCATTTACGCTGGGCACATCCATCGGAGGATGGATCGCCGACAATCCGGGCTGGCGCTGGCTGTTCTATTTGAATGTTCCGGCATCGCTGTGCGTAGCGGCTTCGGTCGCCGCCCTGCTGCACGGCCGCGATACGAACGTCTCGCCGCGGCGTCTCGACTGGGTCGGATATCTCTTGCTGGTACTCGTGCTGGGGGGAACACAGACCTTCCTGAACCAGGGCTATGATTGGGATTGGATGGCCTCCCCCTACCTCGTCTGGGTCGGAGCCACCGTACTCGTTGCCCTGGCCTATCTGATCGTCT
>JALORT010000477.1 GCA_025458755.1 Methylotetracoccus sp. | reverse complement strand
CGCGATTGGGACGCGCCGGCTGCTGCTCCGCATAGAGCTTCTCCAACTCGGCCTTGGCGCCGGTGCGCCGCGATTCCTGCGCATCGCAGACTGCGACGATCACGGCATTGTCGAACCACGGATACTGGCGCGCTTCAAACATCGCTCGCTGGCCGCTGCCGATGATGCCGACTGTGATGCGGCCGCTGGGAGCCGTCGCGCCGCGGCCCAGCGTTGCGGCGGAAAAGATCATCGGTGCGGCCACCGAGCCGTTGAACCGGCGCCTGCTGAGTCCCCTTCGTTCAGTCATGGCCAATTCTCCTTACATTTCATCGAACCTGCAACGAATCACACTTTGAGTGAGATCATCTCAGTACTTCGGGCCAGCAATGGCGGCCTCAACGGCGGCTGTGCCCTTTATACCACCGGCAACTCGTAGCCCTTGCGGCGCGGGCGCGAGAGCATCTTGTTGGCCTCGGCGTCGCCGATGAACTTCTCAGCCTTCGGATCCCACTGGAGCTTTCGCTGCAAGTCCCGGCAGATGTTCACAAGGTGGCAGACGGAGTTCGATCGGTGCCCGATTTCAACGTCCGCGTTCGGCTTCTTGCGCGTCTTGATGCAGTCGACGAAATTAGCGATGTGGCTCACCATCTCGCCGGGCCCCTCCTTGGTGATCTCCGGGGCGCCCTTCTTCAACTCCGGGGGATCGCAGAAGTAATCGCCGCGCACGATCTGGATGCGGCCCTTGGTCCCCTCGAAAATCGCGCCGAGCTGCTGATGGTCCTTGATGATCTCCTGCTCAAGCTTCACCAGCGTCCCGCCGGCATAGCGCAGCGTCACCTTGCATCGTTCGCCGGGCTCCTCGGGGATGATCTCCACCGGCCCCGTGAGGGAGGTGCCCAAGGCGTCCTGCACCTGGTCCAGCGAATGAGTGCCCCAGCCGCTGACGCCCCATGATGCGCCGCCGCCGTCGTAGTCCCACCAACGCATCCATCGTTGATGGAGCAAGGGATGATAAGGACGCAACTCGGTCTGATTGCACCATTCGTCCCAATCCAGTCCCTCCGGCATCGGCTCGGCTGGCAGCGGTTTCCAGCGCTCCGGGCCGATGAAATCGCAGACGGTCACCTTCTCGATTTTTCCGATCTTGCCGGCGCTCACCAGCCGGCTGGCATATATGTTGATTGGCATCGATCGCTGCTGGGTGCCGGTCTGCAGGACGCGTTTGTACCTCCGTGCGGCCCGCGTCAGAACCTGGCCTTCCTCGACGGTGAGCGTCAGAGGCTTTTCCGCGTAGACATCCACCCCTGCCTGAAGCGCGTGCATGCAGCAGAGAACACGGGCGTGGGTCGTGGTCTGGACGAAGACGCCGTCGAGTTTCTCCTTCTCCAGCATCTGCCGGTAGTCTTTGTACCTGGCCCATTTCGGCCCATCCGGATGCACTTTCACCGCCTGGGCGATCGAGCCGTCATAGATGTCGGCGACCGCCGTGATGCGCGCCGCGCCAAAGTCCTCGTGCTGGATCAGGTGGCGCGCGCGACGCCCGACGCCGAGGAAGCCCAGATGAACCCGGTCATTGGCTCCCAACACAGTGGACCGGGCAACATAGGGAAAGGCGCCCACCGCCCCGGTTGTGCTCGTCAGAAAGCTTCTTCTGTTCATAGACACTCCTGTCGATCGACGCCGCGCCAGTGCAAGCGGGAGTTCCTTAGAGACCCCGCACTCTCAGTTTGCGGACAAGGACTTCCATGCCTTCGAATGGCTTGCCGCGGTGCAGCTGGATTCCGATGCTGCCGGGACCCGCGAAGGTGCTGTCGCGAGCTGAGATGACCTTCTTGCCGTTTTGCCAGATCTCGATGAGGTCGCCCTTGGCGCGAATGCGGAGCTGATTCCAGCCGTCCTTGTTCACCGAGGAGGCGTCGCGGTTCTCGGCGATCATCCCCTTGCCCATCCAATAGAGCGAGCCCGAGAGTACGCCAGGATGTGTCGGCTGATCCAGGATGTCGGCCTGGTAGCCGGACCTCGGCGCAGCGCGCCGGAACCAGATGCCGCTGTTGCCGGGAAAGCGCATCTTCCACTCCGCCTCCAGTTCGAAGTCAGCCCACTCTTGTTCGGTGAAGAGGTCGCCTCCCACTGCGTTCGGCCCCTGGCGGCCGGTGATGACGCCGCCGGAGACTGTCCAGTCCGCGTTACCCTCGACCTTCCATCCTTTCAGGGAATCGCCTTGAATGAGCGAAATCCATGTGCCCGCATCGTCTGCCCAGAGCGGCATCGCGCCGATCCCAAGGAGAATGCAAGGAATGAGATTCAGCATGGTCATACTTACCCCTTTCAACGCCCGGCGCGTCTGTCAGAACATGAAGCGGAGAGCCAGTTGCATGATGCGGGCCGACCGCGCGGCGTTCATCTGCCCGAACACCGCGTTGGTCTGATTGCCTGCCGTGTCAAACCGGGTCGCCGTGTTCACACCGCTGGTTGATGCCCGGCCCTCGCATGTAGTTCCGGGCGGCGTTGCCGAATGTGCCGATAGCCGGCATCCGGAAGACGTCGGTCCGGAAGAACTTGTCGAACGTACGCTCACTCTTGGGCAGAACAGGATTCCCCGTCAGGACCACGCGAGCACCCTCGGTCGGCGACCCGGTGATATCCGTTGCGACCACCGTTCCAAGCCCCGCGGCCATCGGGGCGCCGCTTTGGAATGTCGTGATCCCGCTCAACTGCCAGCCATGCAGCGCCAGTTTGGCCGCCAGGTTGTCCACGCGGAGATTCGGCACTTCGTACATCCAGTTCAGCTTGAAGACGTGCGTCCGGTCGTGGTCCGCGAGACCGTAGTTCCAAACACGGATGTCGATGAAGGGGCTGACACCGTTGCTGTCGCCGCTGCCGAAGTCCATCGCCTTCGACCATGTCCAGGAGGCGCCAAACTGGAGTCCCCGTTGAAACCGGCGATTCACCGACACCTGCAGTGCGTGGTAATTCGACGTTCCGTCGAACTCGCGCATCTGAATGTCGTTGTAACCCTTTGTGCTGCGTAGGAAGGGGGCGGAGTAAGGACGATTCGTCGTGGGGTCGATGCTCGACGGCAGGAAATTGGTCCCATACGGGATCGCATTCAAGTTCCGCTGCCGCAGCAGGTGGCGTCCGCCGGACCCAACATAGCCGACGTCCACGACCGTGGCGAAGCCGATATTGTGCTGAATGGAGAGGCTGTAGTTCATCGTCGTGGGCACGTAGCCAGCGGGGTTGTAGGAAGTCACGCCGCTGGGGAACAGGAAGCCCCCCGTCGCGCGAAGCGTGGCGACATTGCCGTAGTAGAGCGTCGGGTTTTGCACCAGCGGAATCTGGTTCACCAGTGGCTGGAACTGGTTCAACGGAACCTGGTCGTAGAACATCCCGAAGCCGCCGCGAATTGAAGTCCTGCCTTTGCCGGTCGGGTCAA
>JALORT010000476.1 GCA_025458755.1 Methylotetracoccus sp. | reverse complement strand
GGCACCGTACAGCTGGTCAACGCCAGGCCCAGCGATGCGGTCGCGCTGACGACTCGGTCACCCAACGCTTTGCAGGTGGCGAGATCGGCTCCGCTTTCGGCGGCGGCCCCGACAATTTTTTCAACGATCGTGGTACCAGCCACGCCACGGCGGCCGGTGCTGTGATCGGCGGGCAACGACACATCGTCGTTGACTAGTATGGTTTCGAAGGGACATTCCATCATCTCCGACGCGATTTCAAAATTCATCACGTCACCGGCGTAATTCTTGACGATGAATAGCACGCCACCGCCCGTCTCGACTGCGTCGGCGGCAGCGGCCATCTGATCGGGCGTGGGAGAAGTGAAGATTTGTCCCGGACATGCGGCATCCAGCATGCCGAAGCCGACGAAGCCGCAGTGCAGGGGTTCGTGTCCGGATCCTCCCCCGGAAATCAATGCCACCTTGCCGACTTTGGACATGAGCTTGCGTTTGACGAAATGCGGATGGAGGTGCAGGTCGACAATCTCCGAGTGGGCCTTCGCAAATCCGCCTAGGCTGTCATCGAGTAGGGTGTCGATGCGGTCGATGAATTTTTTCACGGAACTGCCCTCCAGGTTGGGAAGCGGGGTGAGTGGGCCACGGCGCGATTATTACACCATTACCCGAACGATTCAGGAAACGTGCTGAGGAGTGGCGATGCGGTCGCGGGTGCTCTGCCTCATGGCTTCCAGTTTGTGGCGGTGATACACCGCGAGAGCGGGGCTCGGCGCGGAGAAACGGGGGTTTTGAGAACCTGGACGGCGGATCGGGTTTATACTCGGCGCGCGGGTTTACCCACTGGTAAGAAACCATGAAGACGATCCTTGCGCTGTTTGTCGGGCTGTTCCTGCAAGGCTGCATGATGCCGGATTATTGGGGCACGGGTGCGCCGGTGGTGTACGGTTATGGCTACCCCTACTATGCATATCCAGCCTACCGTTACGGCGGCCCCCCGGGGTTTGGCTGGCAGGGCTATTCCTATGGGTACCGCGATGCGCGCCGGGAAGACTGGCGGCGTTGGCAGGCTTACCAGTACGGGTTGAGCCAGGGACGAAATCAGCCCCCTCCACCGCGGGCTCTGCCTTACGGGATCACCCCGAATTCCGACGGTACCTATCAGGTGCCGGGTTACGGCGCCGTGACGCCGGGCCAGATCCAGAACTGGGCACGGAAGAAGCGGCGATGACAAAAGTTGGGCTGACGGGACCGATTCAATGGCGCAGGGCGGCGATGTGCAAAAAGGCGGGCGATAGCGTTTTGACTTTCGCTGCAGGTTCCGCCATTCTCGCGCATTAGTGTTCAACACCTTAATACAGGAGTCGTTTATGACCATCAAAGTTGGAGACCGCTTGCCGGAAGGCACCCTCAGCGAATCGACAGAATTTGACTCGGCCACGGGCTGCCCGATGAAACCGCAGCCGTTGTCGGTGACGGAACTTGCGAAAGGCAAAAAGATCATCATTTTCGGTCTGCCCGGCGCATTCACGCCGACCTGCTCCGCGCAGCACGTGCCCGGCTATGTCGCCCATTTCGACGAATTGAAGGCGAAAGGGGTCGACGAGATTTGGTGCATGGCCGTCAACGACGGCTTCGTGATGGCCGCCTGGGGCCGCGAACTGGAGGCCGGCGGCAAGGTTCGGATGATGGCGGACGGCAGCGCCGATTACACGAAGAAGCTCGGGCTGGAGTTCGACCTGACGGTCAAAGGTATGGGGATGCGCTGCCAGCGTTTCGCGCTCGTCGTCGATGACGGTGTCGTGCAGCACGTCGCGGTCGAAGAGGGTGGGAAATTGGCCGTCTCGAGCGCCGAGGCGATCCTCGGGAGCCTCTGAGCGACGTCGAGAGCTACGCCCCGCGCAAAACTTCGTCCTGTCCCTCTGTTCGAACGGCGGGCATTCGGAGCCTGTGGTAAGTGTGCGTTCATGCGGACCCGGCAAGTGATTGACGGAGTCATGCTGGAATTTGTGGTCACGGCCGGCTCCAGCAAGGTGCTGCAGTTCGGACCCTAAGTGCGCGGGAAGCCGACGAGGATTCCGGCCTCGACTTGCTGGTCGTTGCGTCCGTAGTGGGAAACAAAGGCACGGAGATGGCCGGGTTCCGGGGCAGTCGTTATGTCGCAATCGCATTGGCGCATTGCGCTGAATGATTCCCCACAGCGCGGCGGCGCAGTACGGGAATACCTTACTGCGCCCTGGGCGGGCTAGGCTCGTGAAAGCGCGGAAACTCGTAAGGCGGATTCGCGGAGCAATCCGCCCTGATCCGGGGGCGCGGTACCGTCCCGTTTGATCATCACTCTGCCGGCCAGGGAATCGGGCAGAATTCTGGTTTTGCTGGGGCGGCAGGATGGTTGTCGTGTCCCCGTACGGTGGACTCGGCCGACGAACAACTAAGGGCGCCTTGGCGGCGTCCTCTTCGGAAGTCAAGCGGGTCTGCGATACTGCTGCATTGGTCGGCCGATGTGATGAATTGTCCGGATCGCGCGTACGCCGCGTGAACTCAGAATGACTTGGCTGCCCAACACTAGGGTCTGTACAATAAATCGTACAGTCTAAAGCGAGTGAGCGAGATGGATGCCATAACCTACACGTCAGCCCGCGCCAATTTGGCGAGCACGATGGACCGGGTCTGCGAAAACCAC
>JALORT010000071.1 GCA_025458755.1 Methylotetracoccus sp. | reverse complement strand
GTCCGCCAGAGCCGTCAGCAACTTCGAACCGATCGGGACGAAGATCTTTTTCTCGTCGTTGATCAGGATCTCCACGTTGCCGGAAGCCACGAGCTTGGACTTGGCACCGAGGATCACGAAGACCAGCGCGATGACGATCAGGGTGAAAAAGAATACACCCAGGATGATTTCCAACATTGCGTATGCCTTGCCTTACAGTTGAATTCCCGAAAACGCCATGAAACCGAGCGCCATCAGGCCCGCCGTGATGAACGTGATGCCAAGCCCCCGCAAACCCGGGGGCACGTCGCTGTACTTCAGCTTTTCGCGCACGCCCGCCATCGCGGTGATCGCGAGCGCCCAGCCGAAACCGCTGCCGACACCGTAGACCACGCTCTCCGCGAAGTTGTAGTCGCGCTCGATCATGAATAGAGACCCTGCCAGGATCGCGCAATTCACCGTGATCAGTGGCAGGAAGATGCCGAGTGCGTTGTACAGCGCCGGGAAAAAGCGGTCCAGCACCATTTCCAGAATCTGGACCATCGCAGCGATGACGCCGATACAGGCCATCAGCGCGATGAAACTCAGATCGACTTGCGGCAATCCGGCCCACGACAAAGCCCCTTCCTTCAGCAGATAGGTGTAGATCAAATTATTCGCCGGAACGGTCAGCGTCTGGACGATCGTCACAGCAATTCCAAGGCCGACGGCCGTCTCGATTTTCTTCGACACGGCGATGAAAGTGCACATGCCGAGGAAGAAGGCCAAGGCCATGTTTTCGATGAAAACCGACTTGATGAACAGGTTGATATAGGCCTCCATCAGTGGACCTCCCCATGGGCCGGCATGATGGCGTAGTCGGCCTTTTCAACCTGCTTGGGCTTCCACGTCCGCACGGCCCAAATGAGGAGGCCGATCAGGAAGAAGGCGCTCGGCGGCAGCAGCAGCAACCCGTTCGGCACATACCAGCCGCCATCCTTCAGCAACGGCAGCACGTCGATGCCGAGCAACTTGCCGGAACCCAACAATTCGCGGATGAATGCCACGCTGATCAGGATCAGGCTATATCCCAGTCCGTTGCCGATGCCGTCCAGAAAACTCTCCCAGGGCGGGTTCTTCATCGCATACGCTTCCGCCCGGCCCATCACGATGCAGTTGGTGATGATCAGCCCGACGAAGACCGACAACTGCTTGCTGATCTCGTAGGCAAACGCCTTGAGAATTTGGTCAACGACGATCACCAGCGACGCGATGATGACCATCTGCGCGATGATTCGGACGCTGCTGGGCACATGGTTGCGGATGAACGCGATCCCGGCGCTGGAAAATGCGGTTACCGTCGTCAGCGCCAGACTCATGATCAACGCCGTTGTCATTTGAGAGGTGACGGCAAGCGCGGAGCAGATTCCCAACACCTGCAAGGTAATCGGGTTGTTGTCGACCAAGGGTTCGACCAGAACTTTCTTCGATTCTTCATTCATTGGATTAACCTCTTGCCGAGCGAATCTTTGCCAGATAGGGACCGAAACCGTCCTTGCCCATCCAATAGCGCACCAGATTGCTGACGCCGCGACTGGTCAGCGTCGCCCCTGCCAGCGCGTCCACCTGGTATTCGGAGCCCGGCTTTGCCGGATCTACCGAACCTTTCACCAAACCCAAAGCCACCTCGCCGATGTCGATGTTTTGTCCTTTTTCGCTCAGGTTGCTCTCTTGAACACTTTTAGCCGAAAGGTTGTACACTTTTTTACCCTTCCACAGCGCTTTCCATTTGGGATTGACGACTTCGCCGCCAAGTCCCGGCGTTTCCGCCTGGTCGTAGAGATTAAAGCCGATCACCGTCTCCCCGTCTCCCTCCAGCGCCATGAACCCGTGCATCGTGGACCATAGCCCGTAACCGTTCACCGGCAGAATTATTCCCTTGACGGTGCCGGCGTCCTTGACCAGGTAGATCTTGGCGTACTTCGCCTTCCGTTTGATGTTGGCAATGTCCTCTTCCGCCGGAATCGCAACGCTCATTGCCGGGTCCTTCGCCGCTTTGCGCTGATCGAAGTTCTTCGGGTCGATCGTATCGACGTAACTGCCGGTCGCTAACTCGACGATCTTGGGCTCGATTTTCGCAAACGCCGCATCGATGTTCCCATCATCGGGCATCAAGCCGGCGACTTCCAGGATATTGACTTTCTCGTCGCGCGCCTTGTTGGACTCCTGCAGGGATTTCAGCGCGACCGCTGAACCTGACACGAGCACCGCACCGGCCAAACAGAGTGCAAACGCGACCGCGAGGGTCTTCTCGAAACTGTCGTTGGGCAAGGTCAGCACATGCTCGGCATACTGCCGCGCCTTTTCTTTCCAGCCGGACGGCTGGCTTAACTCATTGGTATCCAAGGTACTAGACATGGCGTCGAACCCTTCGGCTGATGTTCGCTTTGATCACCGCGTAATCGATCAGCGGCGCGAAAATATTGGAGAACAGAATGGCCAGCATAATACCCTCGGGGAAAGCCGGATTCACGACGCGGATCAGCACGGTCATGAAACCGATCATGGCGCCGAAAATCCAGCGGCCGGTCTGTGTCTGTGCGGCGCTGACCGGGTCGGTGGCCATGAACGTCATACCGAAGGCGAACCCACCCAGCGTCAGATGCCAGTAGAACGGCATCGCAAACATCGCATTGGAATCGCTACCGATGATATTGAACAGTGTTGCCGTGACCGCCATGCCGAGAAAAGTGCCGGCGATGATCCGCCAGGAAGCGACGCGCGTGTAAATCAGGAAGGCCGCCCCCAACAGACACGCGATGGTCGATGTTTCGCCCAAGGAGCCCTGTTCGAAACCAATCAGTGTACTCCACCAGGACAGGCCCCCTTCCCGAATTGCATCCACACCGCCGAGGGCAGCTAAACCCAGAGCGGTCGCTCCGCTGAAGCCATCCACCGCAGTCCACACGGCATCCCCCGACATCGATGCGGGATAAGCGAAATAGAGGAAAGCGCGGCCCGTCAACGCGGGATTCAGAAAATTCTTGCCGGTCCCGCCGAAAATTTCCTTGCCGATCACGACCCCGAACGAGATGCCGAGCGCCACCTGCCACAGCGGGGCGTTTGGCGGCATCGTCAGCGCGAACAAGATCGACGAGACAAAAAAACCTTCGTTGACTTCGTGCTTCCGCACCACAGAAAACAAGACCTCCCATAAACCGCCGGCGACGATCGTAACGATGTAGATCGGCAGGAAATACAGGGCGCCATGCAGCAGATCCGAGATCGGGTTGTACGGGCTGTAGCCGAAGAAATCCAGGATGGCACCGCGCCAACCCGGAGCGGCACTCAGACCCATGGCTTCCATCGCGGAATTAGCCTGGAAACCTGTGTTGAACATCGCCATCAGCATGCACGGGATGGTGGCGATCCACACATAGGTCATGACCCGCTTCAGGTCAATCGCGTCCCTCACATGAGTGGCACCGGTGGTCACATCCGGCGGCGTGTAGAGAAAGGTATCCACCATCTCGTAGACGGGATACAGGCGCTCAAGGCGGGTGCCGCGCGCGAAATACGGATGAATCTTGTCAAGAAATTGTCGGGTGCGGGACATTAGCCTTCCTTCTCAATACGAGTCAGATTGTTTCTCAGGACCGGACCAAAATCATGCTTTCCCGGATCGACGAAGGTGCAGAGCGCCAGGTCCTCCTCATCCAGTTCGAGGCAGCCGAGCGCCTGAGCCGTATCCGTATCGCCAACCACCAGTGCCTTGAGCAATTGGGTCGGAAGGATATCGAGCGGCATCACGTCTTCGTACACACCCACCGGCACGATCGCACGCGGGCTGCCCCATCGGGAAGAGGTCATCGGGAACTTCCGGCCACGTTCCTTGGGCAACCCGGACAGCAGGACGTTCAAGAAAGAGTATTTTTCGCCTCCCGGCGCCACCCAGCCCATGAATTCGCGGGTTCGACCTTCCTCGATCACGCTGACCTGGTGATGATAGCGTCCGAGGTAATCGAGTGAGTCTTCAGCCAAGGCACCGTGGATCACCGAGCCGGAAACCACCCGGGCCTCCTTATCAGGAACGAGCTCACCTTTCACCAAATCGCTCAGGTTGGCACCCAACCGGGTCCGGATCAGCCGCGGGCGGTTCACCAGCGGCCCTGCCAACGAGATCACGCGTTCGACGTTCACGCGACCGGTCACGAACAACGCGCCGATCGCCAAGACCGATTGATAATCGACATGCCACACCGTCTTCTTGGCGTTGACGGGGTCGAGAAAGTGAATGTGCGTCCCGACCAGGCCCGCCGGGTGTGGTCCTTCGAACTCAGCGACTTCAAAATTCGGTCCATCCGGTGCCGTCACCTGGTGCGCGGGATCTTTGCACACATAAACCTTGCCGTCGGTCAACTTCGCAAGCACGGTCAGTCCATTGCGAAAGTCGTCGGCTCGTTCCTGGATCACCACCTCGGGACGACCGGCCAACGGGCTGGTGTCCATTGCATTCACAAAGATGGAATGAGGCGTCGAATCCGGCGACGGGATTTTGCTGTAAGGACGGGTGCGCAGTGAAGTCCACAGCCCGGAATTCAGCAGATTATCCTTGACCTGCTGCGTTGTCAGATCACCCAATTGCGACTCGGCGTACGCCAGGAACAAGGCTTCATCGCTGCCGCCGAGTTCGATCACCACCGATTCCAGCACGCGGCGAGGGCCGCGGTTGATGGCTTTGACGACGCCAGAGCCAGGCGAAGTGAAGAAGACACCGGGATTCTGTTTGTCCACGAAAAGCACATCACCCAACTTGACCGGGTCACCTTCCGCAACCTGCAAGGTCGGCTTCAAACCTACGTAATCCGAACCGATCAGCGCCACTGTCCGTACCGCGCCGACATCGGTGTAGATGACCTGCTCCGGCTCGCCGGCAATCGGCACGTTCAAGCCCTTTTTCGTTTTTGTCACCATAATCCAGCCTGATTATCCAAAAAAAGAACCTCTTGCGCATCGCTGCAATCACGCGCAGCGGGACGGGGAACGGAGCCCCGGACAGTCGGTGGACGCATCATTCGACGCCGCGCAGGAGGCGCTGCCCGTCTGCGGCGCCGACGCACCCGCGAAATCTTAAGCAAAACAGCGTTATTACATCACACCGAGATCCTGCGGACAACGCTCTATCGCGGACATCCCATGGAAACAGGCTGCTGCGTCGCCGGTCGGATGTCCGCTCCTGCGGGTTCCAGCGGCCTTCGTTGGCGTGGGCGAATCGAATCGCTGGCCAGAAGGGCAAGCCGGCCAACAATGATTCCTCTTTGGAGACCAACACCCGCAAAGCCGCACCCTATCCTGTCATGTCGGACGGACCAGATCATCGCTGCCAGGGTCGACAGGACCACGAGCGGCCCCGAGCTCCGACATGCTCCTGAGGCAAGCGTTGCCGAGCACTCACCCGGATTCGACGGAACGACGGCCTCAACAGCCTCACGTCCGCGTGGCCTTGACGTCCGCTGGGACTGTTGCAGGTTGGCCAGACAGAGCCTCCGCAGCAGGCGCGCGCGCCGAGCGCGGCGACATCGCTTGACAACCAATCGCCGTGGGGGCATTTTCCGTGGCGAGAAGGTGGGCAGGAATACGCATCGCAATAAGATCTGAATGCAACTTACGTTTGCAACCTACGAACTGCGTATGCCCGGTATCCCGTGACGTTGGCAGGCCGGGGCTAGTTGCCGCCATTCCGTAGCAGACCACGGAATCAAGCTGGAAAACGGCAAGAAGTAACATTGGGAATAGAGGAAGGGCGATGACAAATGCCGGTAAACGGAACGCGATGGCTGTGGTGGCCTGGCTAGCCGTTGCTCTGCTCGAAGGATGCGCGTTCGTGGGGTATCTGCCGGGGCAACAGACCATCGGCAGGCTAAGAGTTCTGGGGCCGAACGTTTTCCTGAACGATAAACCCGCCCGTGACGGCCAACTGATCACCAGTGGCGATCGACTGCGGACCGGCACGGACAGCAGCGTCTATCTTTATTTCCTGTCCGGTGGCTTCCTGCAATTCGACGAAAACACTGATCCTGTCATCGAAATCGTGTGGCGCGGAACCAGCTGTGAGGTACAGGTTCAAGGCATGCGCCAGGGACAGGCGTATGAGGAAACCAATCCGCAGTGCCGCACCGCCGTGAATACACCGCACGGCGAAGCGACCCACGACGGAAGCATCTTCAACATCAAGGTGGACCCGCAACAGACCGTTTTAACCGCACTGGACGGAAAATTGATCTTGCTTAGTCCCAAGTCCGTGGAATTGCAGAAGGGCCAGCAGTTAAGCGTATCTCCCGTCGGTATCGGAGCGATCCGAGTGTTGTCCGAACAGGAACTGCGTGAGGTGGTCCGGTGGCGGAACAGGTTCCCGGCGCCCTGTGCATCGGATGGCACCAGTTGTTCTGCGCCCGGAGGCTCGCCCCCGGCCGGGCAGTGTTGTGACTGACCGTGCGACGGTCCGTCTTTGAAGGCGCGTCCATGAACACAACGCTACGGTGAAAACCCTATGACGATTGCCGGGACGTTTTCCATAGCTCCCGGTAGACGTCCTCCAAATTCCTGGTAAAGCGCCCGCTGTCGAATAGCGGGGCCGTCTCGCTGTGTCTCACCAGTCTGCCGCGTAGTGCCCGCAATTCTTCGCGTTCGGTCGCCAGCCTCAGTGCCTGTTGAAAATAGTCCTCGACCGTATGGGTAATCAGTGCAGGCAAGTCAACAGCGAGCAATAGACTGCCGCCAACACGGCCGGCAAAGGTCTCGCCGACGCAGGTCAGCAGCGGAACGCCGACCCAAAGAGCGTCGCTGCCGGTGGTATGAGAACCGTATGGCAGAGTATCCAACGCCAAATCGGCCCACTGCAGCCGCGCCAAGTGCGCTTCTTGAGGCAATTTTGAAGCGAACACCAGACGATTCGGGTCCACCCTCCGGCGTGCGGCCTCATTCCGCAGGTTGTCTCGCGCAGCCGCCGAATCGGCCATGAGCCAAACCACGCTGCCATCCACGGCTCGCAGCAGCCGACACCAGACATCGAAGACGGAGGGGGTGATCTTGTACGGCTGATTGAAACAGCAAAACACGAAGCCCTGCTCGGGTAAGCCGCACTCCCTCCGCTCCGGTGTTTCACCAATCGGTCGGGTGTTGTCATTTGGCTGATAACAGTCGGGAAGGTAGGCCACGGTCTCCGTGTAGTGGATGCGTTGTTCCTCGGGTATCACGAACCGGTCGGCGATCAAATAGTCCACAAATGGCGCGCCCAGCGTTCCGGGATATCCCAAGTAAGTGGCTTGGATCAGAGCGGGCCGATAAGCCAAGATCTCCAGGCGGTTGTTTCGGGCATGACCTTGAAGATCGACCAGGATGTCGATTCCGTCCACTCGGATTTGGTCCGCCGCCGCGCGATTCGCCAGCGGCGAAATGTCCTTGAATTCATCGAAGGCATGTTCCAGCCGCCTCCGCATCTCGCTGCCGTCGCGGGGTCCGTATGAATAGGCGATGATTTCGAACCGACGGCGATCATGCAGTTCGAAGACACGCGTCATGAGCCGAGCCAAGGCGTGGTCCCGAAAATCTGACGAGAGATAGCCGACGCGCAACCGCCGAGGTGCCGATTCCGTCTGTGCTGATCGCGGCAACTCCTGCCCATGTGGGATCGCAAAACTCTGACGGGCGACTTCCTCCGCCGCGCGGCGATGATCGGCTTCACTCAATCCCGGCATGCCGAGCAGCCCAAAACAGGGCCACTTCACCGGTGCCCCCGCCTCGATCAGACGGCGGATTTCCAGAATCCGCGCGTCCAATTCCCGCCAGTCGCAGAGCTGCTGCAACTGATAGACGAGCTGCGGCTTGACCTGATGAAAGCTCGGTTCGAGTCGCAGCGCTCTGCGGTAAGCCTCCGCCGCATCGTCCGGACGGTGCAGCGCTTCGAACGCAATCCCGAGATTGTTGTAAGCCTCGGCATGGCTTGGTCTCACCCGGAGTGCCTGGTGGTAACACGCGATGGCCTCATGGGGTCGGTGTAATGCGACTGCCGTGTTGCCCAGATTGACGTAGGCCTCGACGTAGCCAGGCTGGTGTTTCACCGCCTTGGAATAGGCCTCAACAGCCTCGCTCCAGCGATTCTGCGCCTGCAGAACGACGCCGAGGTTGTAGTAGGCCATCGCATAATCGGGTTTGAGGCTCACCGCTCTGCGGTAGGCCTGCGCGGCCTCGTCGAAACGTTCCAGTGCCTGCAAGGCGTTCCCAAGA
>JALORT010000070.1 GCA_025458755.1 Methylotetracoccus sp. | reverse complement strand
CTACATCGGCGGCATCAGCGTTCGTGTCCAGGAGCAACACTTGTCGGCGATGCAGCGATGTGGTTTCAGCGGAGAGGCTAGTTTCATCCTCGGCGGCCAGATCAGGGACAAGGAACCGGAGATCCTGCTGATTTATCCCCAAGGCAATTACATTACCGTCGCTCCCGACACCCCTTATTTGCAGATCGGGGAAACCAAATACGGCAAACCCATCCTGGACCGAATGATCTGCGCAACGACCACGCTTGAAGACGCCGCCCGTTGTGCGCTGGTTTCCCTGGATTCAACGATGCGCAGCAACATCTCGGTCGGGCCCCCGCTGGAATTGGCGATTTATCGGCGGGATACCTTTCATCTCAGCCATTACCTGAATCTCGAGCCGACGTCGGCGTTCTACACGGCGTTACAGAGGAACTGGGCGGAAGGCATTCGTCATGCTTTCAAACGGCTGCCGCGATTCGATTGGGAATCGAATTGGGACAGCCTGCCTCAACCGGTCCATGATGCGGGGGAGATCCTGTGCCAGGACCCGGAACGCATTCGCGACGAGAACCCCGAACAACCCTACGGTTGAACAAGGTTGGGTCCAAGTCCAGTCTGAAGCCAGCGCCTACCAGCCTTCTAGGGGGCTGTATTCGCGAGCAGAGTCTTCCTCTTGGCGGGAGATGTCGCCGTAGGCGACACGAATCACGTCGGAGCCGTGCTTGCGCTCGAGCCGCCGCACGATGAAGTGGCCCTTGGCGACGTTTTGGAAGTGCTGCATGAAAATGAGGTTTAACGTGGCGCCCCCGAGCGCGCCGACCACCGGTATCATGCGTGCGGCGACTTCATCGGATACGGCGACCCCGAAGCGGGCGGTGATCCCTCGTAAGACATCCATGCCGGCAGGCAGATTCTTCGCTGAAATTCCCGACGAGCCCAAGGCGCCGCCGAAATGGAACGCCAGGGTGCTCCGGATTCCGTAGTAGCCGGTTTCCGCGCCGTCGTCGTCGCGGGATCGTGCCCCAAGTCCGAACACTTCCACGCAGGCCAGTCGGGTGTCCACGGTTCCGAGATCTTCGCCTTGAGCGCAGGCGATGCCGGCTATGGATCGCAGCATCAGGACGGTCATCACCGGAAGTTCCACCAAGAGCCCCAGCGGGCCGGCAAAACCGCCCAGCGCACCGGCGAATGCGGCCAGTCCGAGATGTTCCGCCTGCCGAGCCTGTGCGATGCTCGTATCACCCAGCGTCTTGATCGCGACATGCGCCGCGCGTTCGATGCTCTTTCCGGCACCGACATGAATCGCGCGATACCAGCTTTGCGGCAGCAGCTTCAGTGTTCGTTCGATCGGCACCCCGATGACGCTGCCGAGGCGAGACGCGAACGAGGGGTGTTCCAAGTGGGTGTGAGCCCAGCGCAGTTCCTGGATTTCTTCGTCCAGGAGTTGATGGTCTTCGTGCGACTTCATGGCCTGTCCTCACGCCAGCTCGTGTTCCACCTGGCGGGCGAAAGCCCGCCGCGCGTTGCATGCGATGTCCGAATACCGTTCGTCCAGTCCGCTTGAGGCGCTTACGGAACTTCCCAAGCCCTCCGCCCCACCGCGGCTAGCGGCTGGGCCGGGTCGGTGGTGGTCGCGCCCGGCAGTCAAGGCTTCCGCCGGGTGCGGAAGCGCGGCTTTCATGCGTTGGTTTCAGACGAGCGGACGCTAAAATAGGCGACATGGGATGCGCCGACGTAAAAAGTGAACATCGAACACCAGTGATTGACCGGGATCCCGTTCACGCGCCCATAGTACTCCAGTCCTCCCCCGACCAGAAGAAACAGCAGCCCCACCAGCAAGGCTTCAGCGGAATTTCCGCGGCTGTAGCGAGCGAACCACAGGAGCAACTGGTTCAGCGACAGAATCAGCGCGGCGAAAAGAAGATTGTTGCGCAGTGGGCCGAACAGTCCCTCCGGATCCTGAACGATGATGTCAGGATAATTGAACGCGAGGATACCGCCCGCGATGGAAAGCCACACGGACAGGTGAAAATTGAGTTTCAGGATTATCGACATGGTGGCGTTCGCTAAGGCGGTCAGGGTGCCGGCACCAGCAGTGCCGTGCTGTCCGGGATTTCCTGTCTCGGCGGCGACGGTTCTTCCGACCGAGCCGTCAGCGCAGGGGCTTTCCGTGCGATCGCGAACTCCGAACGATGGGCGCCGGTGGCGTCACCTCGATCCGCGGGACCGTGCCTCGGTTGGCAGATGGATCAGAGTCCAGCTGCGAATCCAGCAACGGGTCGATCTCGACCGGCGCCGTGGTCAGCCAAGCGTTCACCAGTTCGATGTCGTCTCGTGCAATCAAGCTGGCACCGTGTTTCAACGTAAAGCTCTCGACGATGTAGTCGTACACGGCTTTCGCGTAATCGCGCTTGTTGGCGTAGAGGTTCCGCAGAACCACGAGCACATCGACCATGGTGCGCGTGCCCACTTCAAACCCGGCCTGCTCGGCTTCCAGAGCGACCTTCGACGAACCGATGGCGGTGTCGAGGGCATGAACTTGGCCGATCGCGGCGATGATTTTGCGGAATGAATTCTTGACCTGCAGCTTGACCGATCGTCGTTGCACGTCCACCTGCTCCGTCGCCGCTTCGAATTGAAAGCGCGCCTGATCGACTCGGGAATTGACCCCGCCGCCCTCGAAGATCGGGATTTTCAGCTGTGCGCCGATGTATTGGCTCTTGTAGGAAATACCGTTCGGTCGGCTGGTATCGATGAAATCGAGGTTGCCGATCATGTCCAGACTGGGCATGTGGCCGGCAAATTGGAGGTCGATGCCCTTCTTGGCCAGTTCCGCTTGATAAGTCGCGGCCAGAATCAGCAGGTTGTTTTGTTGCCCGAGTTCATGCCATTTATCGATATTGTCCGGGTTCGGCCGGTCGAACGGGATCTTCGCGGGCAGTCGGGATAAGTCTTCATCAAACTCGCCGATGATCTGTTTCAGACCCTCCTCGGCATTCTCCCAGTCGTTCTCGGCGGCGATCACCCGGGCAACCACGGCGTCGTAGGCCGCTTCCGCCACTTTGACGTCGGTGATGGCGATCAAGCCTACTTCGAAACGCGCTTTGGCTTGTTCATATTGGCGCTCTGTGGCCAGCTTTTCAGCTTTAGCAAAACTCAAATTGGCTTCGGCGAGCAGGATGTCGAAATAAGAACGGGCCACGCGCAGCGCTACATTCTGGGATTCGCCGGCGAACTGCGCCTCGGCGGTAGCGACCTGATTGTCCGCCTGACTGAGTTGCACCCACAGATCATGCCGATAGATCGGCTGAGTCAAGCGGACGTTCATCACGTTGTCCCAGTAGCCCACGCGTTGGTCTCGCTGCAGCACGATCGGCGTCGAGCTGACCTGAATCTGGGTGGCATTCAAGCTGCCGGTGAATGCGAGCGTCGGCAGCAACTGAGCAATACTCTGCGGTTTGGTTTCCAGGATCGCGTTGCGGTTGGCCTCGGCGGCGCGATAGACCGGGTCGCTTTGCAGCGCGCGCTCGTAGGCCTGCAGCAGGTCCAAAGCGGAGACTGATGGGGCCTGCAGCAGAAGCGTTAAGGCGAAAACCGTCCTGAGCAAAGGTATCACGAACTGGGGACGAGAATAGCGTAGCCACTATTGTAGCTTCGGCGTCATCCCTGCGCACGCTTGGCAGGATTTCCCCCGCGCCATTCACCGTGAACCTGGTCGGCGCGGATCGGATCGCATAGAATTGCGTACCAAGCGAATGATAACACCATGCGGCATGTCATCAGCCCACGGATCCTGACGACCATAAGCGCTATCGCCTCCGGCCTGCCCCGTTCAAAATTGCCAAGCGAATGATGTGCACCATGCGATCCCTGGTGTGGATGATCACTGTGGCTTCGCTGCTGGCCGTGACTGATGTTCCGGCGAAACAGAGCCGAAAGGGCACAGCGGCGCTTGCTGCTGATGCCGAATCCGCCGCGGTCAACCTCAGAATCGCCTACCTGCACCGGCCGACGACAAGAACGTTTTTCCCGTATTTCGACCCACCGGCAGCCGATTCGGGTTTGCAGGGTGCGCGCCTCGGCATCGAGGACAACAACACGACCGGGCGTTTCACGGGACAGATCTTCGCGTTGAATGAAATTTCGGTGGATGAGGGCGACGACCCGGCGTCGGTTTTCCTGCGTCTTCTCGCGGAGGGCTACCGGCATATCCTGGTCGATCTGCCGGCGGCATCGATCGAACGACTGTCGCTGTTGCCCGGAGCCGAACACAGCGTGATTTATGATGTCGGCTCGACCGATGACCGTCTGCGGGAAGCGGCCTGTTCGACGCGCGTTTTGCATCTGCTGCCCAGCCGGTCGATGCGCGCCGACGCTCTCGCTCAGTACCTGGTGCAGAAGAGGTGGACGAAGTGGTTCCTGATCGTCGGCCGACAGCCGTCCGATCGGCTGTATGCGGACGCGGTCGAGCGTGCGGCGAAGCGATTCGGCGGCAAGATCGTCGCGATCAAGGTGTGGGAATACGATTTCGCGGATCGGCGCACCCCGGAAGCGGTGATTCCTGTATTTACGCAAGGCGCCGATCACGATGTGCTGATCGTCGCCGATGAAGCAGCGGAATTTGGAGACCTGCTGCCGTATCGTTCATGGTTCGCTCGGCCGGTGGTCGGCACTCAGGGGCTGGTCCCGTCGGCTTGGCACCGCACCCATGAAGCGTGGGGGGCGTTGCAGTTACAGAAGCGGTTCCGTGAACAGGCGGGCCGCTGGATGGATGAAACCGACTATGGCGCCTGGCTGGCGATCCGTGCGATCGGCGAAGCGGCGACCCGCGCCAAGACGGTGGAGTTCGACGCGATCGCGAATTTCCTACGCAGTGATCAGTTTGCGCTCGCGGGTTTCAAAGGCGTACCGTTGTCGTTTAGGTCCTGGGACGGCCAACTGCGTCAGCCGGTATTGCTGGCGCATGAACGCGCACTGGTCGCGGTGGCCCCGATCGAGGGGTTCATCCACCCGCGAAACGAGTTAGATACACTGGGGTATGATCAAAGCGAGTCGGTGTGCGATGCGAAACGATAGCAACAACAGGGAGACGCGGCGCGGAACACACGGGGTAGTGCTGGCGGCAAGTCTGGTGTTCGCGGCTTGCGGCAGCGCCGGGGCCGATACGGTCTACGTGACCCTGGAAAAGGACAACGCCGTCGCCATCGTCGACGGTGTGGCGGCAAAACTGTTGAAGACCATGAGCGTGGGCAAGAGGCCGCGCGGTATCGCGTTGAGCAGGGACGGCCGGGAGCTGTATGTCGCAGTCAGTGATGACGATGCGATACGCGTCATCGATACGGCGACCTCGAAAGTCGTCCGTGACCTACCTTCGGGCGACGATCCGGAGACGTTCGCGATTGATCCTGAGGGCACGTTCCTCTACGTATCCAATGAAGACGACAACGCCGTCACGGTCATCGACCTAGCGAAAGGAAAGCAAGTGAAGCGCATTCCGGTGGGTGTGGAGCCGGAGGGCATCGCGGTTAGCCCGGATGGACGTTGGGTCGTCAGTACCAGTGAAACTACCAACATGGCGCACTGGATCGATCGCCGCCGGCTCGAGGTGATCGATAACACGCTGGTTGATCCACGTCCTCGGGCCGCTTGCTTCACCGCCGACAGTAAACAGCTTTGGGTAACATCAGAAATTGCGGGCACCCTGCTGATTCTCGACGTAGACACGCGGCAGATCGTCAAGCGGGTGAGTTTCAAAATTCCGGGCGTTACGGCTGAAAAGATTCAGCCGGTCGGTATCCGTGTCGATCCCGAACGGCGTCGTGGCTACGTCGCTCTGGGGCCCGCCAACCGTGTCGCGGTGATCGACGCACAAAAGCTCGATGTGGTGAATTACTTTTTGGTCGGCCAGCGGGTGTGGCATCTCGAATTCAGCCCGGACCATCGGCGACTGTACACGACCAATGGGCTAAGCAATGATATTTCGATCATTGATCTCGCCGAACAGAAGGTCGTCAAGTCGCTGGCGGTCGGCCAATACCCTTGGGGCGTCGCGGTAAAGCCGTGAATTCTTATCCGGAAGTCGCGTTGAGTGTCGCGAACGTGTCGTTTGCGTACGGCACCAGGCGCGCGCTCGATCGGGTGTCATTCGATGTACCGAAGGGCCGCTGCACCTTCCTGTTGGGACCCAACGGGGCGGGCAAAAGCACCTTGTTTTCGCTGATCACAAGACTCTATGAGAGTCGCGATGGGCAAATACGGATTGACGGCTTCGACCTCCGCAGGGAGTCTTGCGAGGCCCTGTCGCGCCTCGGTGTCGTCTTTCAGCAACCGACGCTTGATCTCGATCTGAGCGTAGAGCAGAACCTGCGCTATCATGCGTCACTGCACGGCCTCGGCAGGCGGGAAGCCCGGAGCCGAATACAGGAAGAGTTGGAACGACAGTCGATGTTCGAGCGGCGGCAGGAACGGGTTCGCCAGCTCAACGGCGGGCATAGGCGACGGGTGGAAATCGCCCGGGCGCTGCTGCACCGTCCAGGTTGCCTGTTGCTGGACGAGCCGACCGTGGGGCTTGACGTACCCAGCCGAGAGGCGATCGTTGCGTACATTCACGGCCTTTGTGTTGAACAGCGTGTGGCGGTGCTCTGGGCCACGCACTTGATCGATGAGATCGAACCGGAAGATGGCCTGGTCGTTCTTCACCGCGGGATCGTGGGCGCCCACGGGACTCTGCGTGAGGTGTTGGACGAGATCGACGCGCCGGACGTGGCCGACGCATTCCGGCGTTTGACGCGAGATCCCTGATGGCGATGATGCACGCGCTACGCGCATTGAACGGCATCGTGCTGCGGGAACTCTACCGTTTCGTGCATCAGCGGGAGCGCTTTGCCTCCGCTCTGGTGCGCCCGCTGGTGTGGCTGTTTATTTTCGCGGCTGGTTTCCGGTCCACGCTGGGTGTGGCGATCAGCCCGCCCTACGAAACCTACATCCTGTACGAGGAATACATCACTCCGGGCTTGCTGGGCATGATCCAGTTGTTCAACGGCATGCAGAGTTCGCTGTCGATGGTTTACGACCGCGAGATGGGGAGTATGAAGACACTCCTGGTCAGTCCGCTGCCGCGCTGGTTCCTACTGACGTCGAAACTGGTGGCTGGTGTCTTCGTCTCGGTTCTGCAGGTCTACGCTTTCCTGGTCGTCGCGTGGTTTTACGGTGTCGAGGCGCCGCTGTTCGGGTACCTGACGGTGCTTCCGGCTTTGCTGCTCTCGGGCTTGATGCTGGGCGCGCTAGGGCTGTTGCTGTCGTCGTGGATTCGGCAACTGGAGAACTTTGCCGGTGTTATGAATTTCGTCATTTTTCCGACGTTCTTCCTTTCTACGGCGCTGTATCCGCTATGGAAGCTCCAGGAATCCAGCGAGTTCTTGACAGCGCTGGCTGCGTATAACCCGTTCTCACAGGCGGTCGAGATGATCCGGTTCGCTCTCTACGGGCAGTTTAATGGGTACGCCAGCGCCTTCACCGGTGTTGCGCTGGCCTTGTGTCTCGTGCTGGCGATCCTTGGGTACAATCCTTCGAAAGGCATGTTGCATAGAAAAGGCTGAGGACATGAGCGGCAAACAGACGATACTGGTCACGGGAGGCGCTGGATTCATCGGCAGCAATTTCGTATTGAGGCAAATGGCGAAGGGAGGCGTCGAGGTCGTCACGCTTGACGCTCTGACCTATGCCGGCAACATCGAAACGTTGGATTGTCTGGACGACAACCCGGACCATGTGTTCGTGCTCGGGTCTATCGGCGACCGCGATCTGGTCGCCTACCTGCTGGACCGTTACCAGCCGGGGGCGATTGTGAACTTCGCCGCGGAAAGCCATGTGGACCGGTCGATCGATTCGCCCGAAGAGTTCATTCAGACCAATATTGTCGGCACATTCCAGTTGCTGGAAGCGGCACGCTGGTACTGGCGGGCTCTGCCAGCCGAGGCTAGGGACAAATTCCGCTTCCTGCATGTGTCCACCGACGAGGTCTACGGTTCGCTCGGCGAGACCGGGAAGTTCACCGAGGGCAGTCCGTATCGCCCCAATTCTCCTTACTCGGCGTCGAAAGCGAGTTCCGATCATCTGGTCCGCGCGTATTTCCATACGTACGGTCTGCCGGTGCTGACCACGAACTGCTCGAACAACTACGGGCCCTATCAGTTCCCCGAGAAACTGATCCCCTTGATGATTCATAACGCCGTCCGGGGGAAGCCGCTACCCGTCTACGGCACGGG
>JALORT010000475.1 GCA_025458755.1 Methylotetracoccus sp. | reverse complement strand
CTAGTCCGTGACGGCGGCTTGCGTGGCACCGTGATTTGCACCAAAGGACGGTTGAAACAGATGCAGCGCTTCGGGCAGGACCGCGTTTTTGCCGAAAGCGGAGTGGCCAGCGCGCAGGTCGCGAGATTCTGCGTCGAGCATGGCTTGGTCGGAGCGGAATTTCTCGCGGGCATTCCGGGGACGCTGGGCGGCGCGTTGGCCATGAATGCGGGCGCTTTCGGCGGCGAGATCTGGAGGGTCGTCGTCCGCGTGTGCACGGTGAATCGTCGCGGTCGCGTTCGTTGGCGTGACCGCTCTGAATTCGCCGTGGGCTACCGCAGCGTCGAGGGTCTGCAACGTGACGAATGCTTTCTCGGAGCGGAGCTCGATCTCGTGCCGGGCGATGCCGTCGCGGCGCGCGCGCGCATTCGCGAGCTGCTGGCGCGCCGCGCCGCGTCGCAGCCCACCAATGTCCCCAGTTGTGGTTCGACTTTTCGAAATCCCCCGGGAGATTACGCCGGTCGCCTGATCGAGGCCGCGGGCTTGAAAGGCTATCGCATCGGCGGAGCGCAAGTGTCGCCGAAACATGCCAATTTTATCGTCAACACGGGGCGGGCCACGGCGTTGGATATCGAGCAGCTGATTTTTCATGTTCGGGCGGAGGTTCTGAGGTTGTCGGGCATCGAGCTTGAGCCCGAGGTCAGGATCGTCGGGGAGGCTGTGGGTCCGGAAGAAGGGGCGCGACGTGTCGGGTAGCACCGTGCTCGATCCGAAGGAATTCGGCCGGGTCGCCGTCCTGATGGGCGGTGAGGCGGCGGAGCGGGAAGTGTCTCTCACCAGCGGACGCGCCGTGTTGGCGGCGCTGGAACGGAAAGGGGTGAGTGCGACTGGCATCGACATTCAGGGTGACCTGGTTGAAAGGGTGTGGAATCAAGGTTTCGATCGCGTTTTCAACATCATTCACGGGAGGGGCGGGGAGGATGGCGTGCTGCAAGGGGCTCTGGAAAGCCTGGGAATCCCCTATACCGGCAGCGGGGTCCTGGCTTCCGCCTTAGCTATGGACAAGCTGCGGACCAAATTGTGCTGGGTCGGTTCGGGCCTGCCGACGCCCCATTGGTTGGTGCTGGAGGATGAGCGAGACGTGAAGCGGTCTGCCGAACTGCTCGGTTTTCCGGTGATCGTGAAGCCGGCGGCGGAAGGTTCGAGTCTTGGTATGAGCCGCGCCGGGAACGCCGAAGAACTGACCGCGGCCTGGCACGAGGCGTCCCGATATGGATGCCCGGTGTTTGCAGAACAGTGGATCACGGGCAGCGAGTACACCGCGGCCGTACTCGACGGCCAGCCCCTTCCGCTGATTCGGCTTGAAACGCCGCATGTTTTCTACGATTTCGATGCGAAGTACCGCGCTGATACGACGCGTTACCACTGTCCCTGCGGACTGACCGAGGATACGGAGCAAGCGATACAAGAGCTCGCCTTGCGCGCCTGCCGTAGTCTGGCCGTGACGGGTTGGGCCCGGGTGGACCTGCTGATCGATGGTTCCGGGCAGCCGACGCTGATCGAGGTCAATACGGTGCCTGGAATGACCGACCACAGCCTGGTGCCGATGGCCGCCAAAGTGGCCGGCATTGAATTTGACGACCTGGTATGGCGAATTTTGGAAACGAGCCTGGCGCGCGCCTGAAGAACGTCGTCAGGCGGGATGCAGCGGCCGTTAAAAAGCCGCGTCGTGGGTTACTGAAACTGGGGCTGATACTCGCCGCAGCGGGTTTAGTATTTGGTGGTGGCTGGTTGTTTTGGGAAAATGAAATTCGTTTTTCCTATCCGATCCGATACGTCCGTATCGAAAGCTCGGCGCGTCATCTCAGTGAAGATGAGTTTACGAAGGCGATCGCGCCGCTGGTTCGCTCCGGACTCTTGGATGCGGATCTCGCAGCGATTGAATCGGTGGCCAAGACATTTGCATGGGTCCAAAGGGTGCGCGTGGTTCGGCGATGGCCGGATACCCTGATTCTGCAGGTTGACGAGCATCGGCCGGTCGCGCGCTGGAACGAGGACGATTTAGTGAGCGAGCGCGGCAAACGTTTCACGCCGCCTTCCGTGAAGGAATTTGCCGAACTGCCGCGACTTTATGGACAAGAGGGGCAGGAAAATGCCGTACTCGACGTTTGGAGGAAGCTCAACGAGCTGCTTCGCGAGCGGAAATGGCGCGTCACCACGCTGTCCTGCAATTTCAGGAAAAGCTGGAGCGCCCGGTTATCGGATGGTAAGGAGCTCATTCTCGGGCGGCAGGATCCGGTCTCCAGCGTGGCGCGGTTGTTGGGGCTGTTGCCGGAACTCGGGGCCCGTCAGACGGCAGCGATAAAGAAGGTTGACTTGCGCTACCGCAACGGCTTCGCCGTAGTCTTGCGCTTCGACAAGGAGAGCGAACCGGTACCGGTATCCGACGAACAGGACGGACCGAAACCGGAGGTCATGAGACGGCTACCCGGCAAAAGAGAACCATCACGGCAACTCGCAGCGAACCAATGGTAAAAACATCAGGCTAATGGCAAGAAAATCGGATCGAAATTTGATTGTTGGACTCGATATCGGAACGTCGAAAGTCGCCTGCATCGTAGGTGAGCTCAGTCAGGACCACGAGATCGAAGTGATCGGTGTCGGCACTCACCAGTCCCGGGGACTGAAG
>JALORT010000474.1 GCA_025458755.1 Methylotetracoccus sp. | reverse complement strand
GCGTCGCCATCCCTGGACGCCTGGTCTTTAGCCGGAATGACGACCGTCGTGACCGTGCTATACGTTACGCTCCGTGAATCCGTCTGCCCGCAAGTGAAGGCGGAAGCCGCTGAAACTCTGTGACCCTCACACGAACATGACTTCATTTGGGAGCCCCTACAAACGCTGGTCGCTGATGTTTTTCCTATGGCTCGGTTTGCTGTCCATGACCATCTGGGCGGCCGCGGCGCCGTCGATTGCGTTCGCGGAAAGCGCGGAGGTTCAGACTCCTGTGCCTGCCGACATCGAAGTCTTCGTCCGTGAGGGCTGCCCGCATTGCGCGAAAGCCAAGGAATTCCTCGCCGAGTTGGGAGCGGAACGTGGGGATCTCCGGATCGTGATCCGAGATGTCGAGCAAGAGCCGGCGGCGTTGGTTCGCCTTCGCGAGATCGCCCAAGTGCAGTCCGCTGCCGTTCGCGTTCCCGCGTTTCTCGTCCGCGGCGAGCTCCTCGTCGGCTATGCCGATGAAGCCACGACCGGCCGGATGATCCGCAACCGTTTGGGGCCACTGCCGCACGGTAGTGTGCCGCCCCATGCGGAAGGCGGCAGTTGCGAAGCGGAAGAGTCGCTGTCCTGCGAGGGCGCGACCTTCGCCACCGGTCAGGAACAGGAGCGGTACGAGATCCAGTTTCTGGGCCGAAAACTGTCAATCGAGCGGACCGGTTTGCCGCTGTTTACGTTCGCCATGGGGTTGCTGGACGGGTTCAATCCGTGTTCGATGTGGGTGCTGCTGCTGATGATCTCGTTGCTGGCGCCGCTGAACGACCGCCGCCGGATGATGGTGATCGCAGGCACCTTTATCGCGGTCGAGGGTCTCGCCTACTTCGTATTCATGGCGGCCTGGCTCAACCTCTTCCTGCTGATCGGTTTATCGCGGATTTCGGAGCTCGCGATCGGCACCATTGCATTGATGGCAGGAACGATCAACCTCAAGGATTTTTTTGCGTTCGGCCGGGGGTTCTCGCTGTCCATCCCCGCTGCTGCCAAACCGGGCATTTATGCCAGGATGCGCCGGATCCTTCATGCGGAAAGCCTGATCGGTGCGATCATCGGCACGGTGGTGTTAGCCATCCTGGTGCAGATCGTCGAGTTCATGTGCACCTCCGGCTTTCCTGCGCTCTACACGCGAATCCTGACCCTGCACCACCTGGAAGGGGCCGCTTACTACGGTTACCTGCTGCTTTACAACCTGGCCTACATGCTGGACGACGTGATCATCCTCTCGATTGGCGTGATCACGTTGAGCCAGCATCGGCTGCAGCAGCGTGAAGGACAGTGGCTGAAATTGATCAGCGGGCTGGTGATGATCGGATTGGGCCTTTATCTGATGATGCGGCCAAGCCTATGAGGTATTGCTCGGAGCACAGCAGCAGGCGGCAGCGCGCAGCTTACTCGTTTTCGGGAGTGCCGCCGCCGGCGGCGCCGGACATCTCCGGAAGCAACAGCTTGGCTTCGCTCACTGGCAATTCCTCCACCTGGCCCAGTTTGCGCGTGATCTGGCGGGTGCGGGTCTCGGCCTGATCGATGGAACTGCGGACCTCGTCCAGCTTTTTCCGCGTCTTCTCCAGCACGCCGCCGAATTTCTGGAACTCGGTTTTCACCGCGCCCAGCGTCCGCCATACCTCACTCGATCGTTGCTCGATCGCCAGCGTGCGGAAGCCCATTTGCAGGCTGTTCAGAATGGCAGTCAGCGTGGTTGGGCCGGTCACCGTCACCCGGTAATCCCGCTGCAGACTGTCGCACAGCCCCGGCCGGCGCATCACCTCCGCATACAAGCCTTCGATCGGCAGAAACAACAGGCCGAAGTCGGTGGTGCTCGGCGGTTCCAGGTACTTGTCGCGAAACGATTTCGCTTCCGCCCGAATCCGGTTCTCCAGCGCGCGTCCGACGTCCTCCATCACTTCGATCGCTCCCGACTCCTGCGCTTCGATAAGCCGCTGGTAGTCTTCCAGCGGGAATTTGGCGTCGATCGGCAGCCACACCGAACTCCGTTCCATATCACGGCCCGGCAGCCGGATGGCGAACTCCACGCGCTCACCGCTGCCCGGTCGCGTCGCCACATTCTTCCCGTATTGCTCCGGCGTCAGCAACTGCTCCAGTAGGTTTCCCAACTGGACTTCGCCCCAGGTGCCGCGCACTTTGACGTTGGCCAGCACCTTTTTCAGATCGCCCACGCCGGAAGCCAGCGTCTGCATTTCCCCCAGACCCTGGTGCACCAGCTCCAGCCGCTCGCTGACCAGCTTGAAGGACTCCCCAAGCCGCTGTTCCAGCGTGTTGTGCAGCTTTTCATCCACGGTCTGGCGCATCTGCTCGAGCTTCTGTTGATTGTCCACCTGCAGCGCCGCCAGCCGCTCCTCGATGGTCAGCCGCAGTCGTTCCAGCACTTGTTCATTGTTGAGGGTCAATGCATTGAGCTGATGAGCGAACTGGCCCGAGACGACTTCCAGTTGATTTTTCAGCAGCACGCCGATGCTGTCGAACTGCTCCTTCAGTGTTGCGCCGAAGCGCCTCAAGCCGTTACCCATCTCCTCCCTTCCTTCGCGGGCATCGACTTGAGCCGCGGTTAGCTTGTCGTCGATGGCTCGGCGGAAGGTATCCGCTTGGCTGTCCAAGTCCGACTGAATTGCACGCAG
>JALORT010000473.1 GCA_025458755.1 Methylotetracoccus sp. | reverse complement strand
ATATAGAACTGCAAGAAACAAGGCTGTCAGCGAACATCGACAAACACCGACGTTCGAATGTGCGGCGGTCTCCGTCTCCGCCACTGGCCCCGTCAGTTTCCACATGATGTCCGCCCCGGGCCATGGCTGTCGGTTGAGGCCATCGGCCATGAAGGACGATAACAGTGCTGAGGGGCCGATCATCTCGGAGCGATGCTTGCGAAGTCCCTATCCACCGCCACCAAAATTCTGTACGGCGAAGGCCTTCGTGTTCGCGCACAGACTGCGCATCTGCGCCTGATCCTGCTCCCTGCGGAACTCCACACGGACGCCGACTTCGTATCCCAGCACATAGGCTCTCGCGATCTGGGAGGCGGCGTCGATGTCTTCGGGCGACAATTCGGAGGCCGACAGCTTCTCGCGGGCATAGTCGGCGGTGTTGGGCAGCACGTCGCCAACAGTGTGGGACAATGTTTCCTCTCCACACTCCCTCAACAGAAGCGTGACCTTGAGGCGCGCCATGTTTTCACTCAGGTAGAGTGCGCCGATGTCCGTTCCTGCGCGGTAGGCATCGCTGTCGCCAGGGGCGGCCCAGGAGACATGGAAGCCGGGCAAAAATCCTGCAACCAGGGCCAGCACAAGCATCGACGGTTTCCGCATCCTTCAGTCCTGCCGTTGCGCCCGGGCGCGGAAGCCGCAGCCTCCGGGCTGGTTTGAGTCGCTCGGAATCTCAGTCATCTCGAATGAAAAGTCGAGGCTCGGCTGAGGGCTGTCAGCGCCTGACATCGCAGTTCCCGAAGTCCACGGCGGTGACGCCGCCGGCCGACACCAGCGTGGCCGTCAAGCTTCCGGTGTTGCGATTGAGAAACACCGACCGCACGGAGATCTCGGTTCCGGCAAGCGTCGCACCGATCACGCTGTTGTCGTTCAACCGGAAATCCATCTGGACGGTGATGCAGTTCGCATCACCCACACGCTGCGGGCATGTCGTGAGGCTGCTCGCCTCAAGGTCAAGCATCACGCGTTCCGACTTCGCATTGTTGCGACATCCCGTCGGAAAGCACAGGTTCTCTCGAATGACCGTACAATTGATGGTCTCGGCTTTCGCACCAACTGCTGAAGCCCACAGGCACAGCGAGGTGAGCGCTGCATACAGGAAAACGCGCAATTTAAATTCCTCCCGACCGTCTGGCAGGCGTCACCGCTTATGGAGAGCGGCGATGCGGTCCGATCTCGCCAGCGATAGTGATAGCGCAGATCTGGCCGGCTTGCATCCCGGCGCAAGACCGGAGTGCCGCCCGCCAGCGGCATCAGCCTTCCTCCGTTACGGTGAACCTGAAGCCTGGATGCCAGTCGGTCCGCAGCCGATAGGCTGAGATCCGCCTCAGATGATCGGCACAGACCTGCGAAACGATCCTGAATGTGTCCTCGTCGCCGGATCGGTAGAGTTCATCGAGATTGGTGGCACCCCAGCCGTCAAGCCTCCAGTGATGCTGGCGTTTCAGGTAGCGGTTCGCAAGCTCATCGAGCGGGGCATGTACGGTGTTGACGACGATCTCTCCATAGCGCTTCACCAGCGAAGCCAGCGTTTCGTCGAGACAGTCTGCCAGAAACCGGGGGTTTCGGTAAGCGGAATAGGGGAACGCGTCGTCGCGCAGCTTGACCGCGCTGGCAAGGTCAACATGGAGCATCAGGAGATCGGGCGGGACGAAGTTGTCGTCCTTGAGCAGGGCGTCCACCCATTCGAAATGGGCGTAGAGGTTGCCGATCACGCGTCGCGGCAAGTGGTCTGCGGCAGAAAGGACCGGGCGGAATTCCTTCTGATGCTGTGAGTACTTGCCGAAGATCGGCTGGTCGACGCCGAGAGCATGGCGCAGCAGGAGTGTCTTCCCGGATGCGGGAAAGCCGGCCACAACCATTGCAAGTCTGGACATTCCGGTTCCTGTTCGGCAAGCACTTGGATTATCATCGTTCCCGCTTCCGGCTGTCAACTTTGCGGCTATGCGCTGGCGTCTGGCAGCGAAGCCTTGCCAAGACTCGTGGTCCCTGCGATCCTTGGTCGGGACGAGATTTCCGGTGAACGTCAATGTTGGTGAAACGATACGCCCTTTTCCTGTTGCTTGCCGTTTCGGCGGGGGTTGGCCCTGTGGGTGCGGCTGGAGCTGCTGACCTCGACAAGGAGAAGCCCATGTCGTGCTCCGATCAGTGGGCGCTGGCGCTCAAGCGCTGCTGGGATGACCGAGTCGATCGGACCTATTGCGAGACCAAGGCCAATGTCCGGCGGGAAAACTGTCTGGTCACCGGAACCTGGGACACGAAACTGCAGCCCTGACCATCCCGCCGCGGGCTGACGTCACAGGGCCTGGCGAATCATCTCCGCATGCCGCGCCAGCACGGCGTGATCGGCCATCTTCCCGCTGTGGGGACGCAGTCCCTGTCCCTCGCGCATCGGAAGGATGTGAAAATGGAGATGGAAGACGGTTTGCCCGCCAGCCGGCTCGTTGTACTGCCGGATCTGGAACCCGTCGGCTGCCAAAGCCTTTGATGCCGCTGCGGCGACCTTTTGAACCACGGCCATGGTCCTGGCGAGGACGGTAGGGTCTGCATCCAGCAATCCCCGCGATGGTGCCCTGGGAATGACCAGGACATGTCCATCAACCTGGGGCATCACGTCCATGAATGCGAGCGTGTCTTC
>JALORT010000069.1 GCA_025458755.1 Methylotetracoccus sp. | reverse complement strand
AAGAGCCAAGAACCAAGAGCCAAGAGATCAACGAAAAAATTTTCCCTACCTTTGCAACCTCAAATCATGTTCGTATGGACAATCCCCGCAGAATCTACCTATATCTTCCCATCATCCTGTCGCTCATCCTGATCCTCGGTATATGGCTCGGGAGCAGGCTTTCGGTCAGGAATGACAACACATCGAACAAAGTGACATTCATCAGGCCATCGTCCCAGGATAAACTGAACGAGCTGATCAACTATATAGAGCAGGATTATGTTGATTCTGTGAGCCGCACTGATCTGACCGAACACGCCATTGAGGGGATCCTTGACAACCTGGACCCGCACTCGACCTACATTCCCGCCGAAGATTTCATGGAAGTGGAAGACCAGCTTCACAGCAATTTCGAAGGCATTGGCATCCAGTTCCGGGTTGAGAAGGACACCATCATGGTGATCCAGGTCATCTCCGGGGGACCGTCGGAAAAAGCGGGTCTGCTGGCCGGCGACCGTATTGTAGCGATCAACGACTCCGTTGTGGCCGGCACCGGGATCACCAGCAACGGGGCCGTCAAACTGCTTAAAGGCAAACGGGGAACGGAAGTGAACGTGAGCATCCTGCGGCGCGGACTGGCCAGCCTGATCGACTTCAAGATCATCCGCGACGTCATTCCCACCTACAGCATCGACATTTCCTACATGGTGAACGATTCCGTCGGGTACATCAAGCTCAGCCGCTTTGCCGCGAATACCTATGAAGAAATGGTCGGTGCAATGAACAGGCTCCTTTCGCAGGGCATGACCGACCTGATCATTGACCTCCGCGACAACACAGGTGGGTATCTCCAGGAACACGCGCACTTTTCAGTCGCAGCCGGTGCTTTACACGACGTATTCGCGCGCGATGCGGTTCGCACCACGGGAACGCAAGCTGCTCTCCTTTGTGCTGGTCAAGGCGCAGCCGGGGCAGGACGCGCAGGCGTTAACCCGTCGTATTCAACAGGCTACCGGCCTCGCGGCCTACACCCGGGATGAGTTCAAGCTGCTGACCGTCAGCTACTTCTTGAAGAACACCGGGATTCCGATCAACTTCGGGATGTCGGTTCTGCTCGGTTTCATCGTCGGTGCGGCCATCGCCGGCCAGACCTTTTACAGTTTCACGCAAGAAAACTTGCGGCAATTCGGTGTCTTGAAGGCGATGGGGACCAGCAACTGGACGCTGCTGCGCATGATTTTGCTGCAGGCCGTGCTGGTTGGCGTGATCGGCTACGGCCTCGGGGTGGGTTTGACCTCGCTGTTCGGCTTTGCAATGCGCAACACCGTGCTGGCGTTCAAGTTCCCCTGGCAGCTGCTGGTGTTCAGCGGTTTGGGCGTGACCGTCATCTGCACGTTCGCCGCCTTGATCAGTATCCGCAAGGTGATCCAGCTCGAACCGGCGATCGTGTTCAAGAGCTGATGGCGGACACCGACCTTCCGCCGGCGGTCAGATGCCGCAGCGTCGTCAAGATCTACGGTTCCGGGGAGGCGGAAGTGACCGCGCTGCAGGGCGTCGATTTAGATGTCGCGCTGGGTGAGTTGATGATGCTGGTCGGCCCGTCCGGCTGCGGCAAAACGACGTTGATCTCGGTGATGGCCGGCATCCTCGATCAAACCTCCGGCGAGTGCCGAGTGTTTGGTGAAGACATGCTGCATTTGTCGGCGAGGGCCAAGCTCGCGTTCCGCGCCAGGAACATCGGTTTTGTGTTCCAGGCCTACAATTTGCTGCCCACGCTGACGGCGGCGGAAAACGTGTCGATTCCACTGTTGATCAATGGCATGAACCGAACCGATGCGGTCAAGCAGGCCGCTGCGCTGCTGGGACAGGTCGGACTGGGAGCGCGCGCGAAATCGCTGCCGGCGACGCTGTCGGGCGGCCAGCAGCAGCGTGTCGCCATCGCGCGCGCCATCATTCACAATCCCCGGCTCGTGGTGTGCGACGAACCGACCAGTGCGCTGGACCACGAAACGGGACACAAGGTCATGGGACTGCTGAAGCAGATCGCCGTCCGCGAAGACCGCGCACTGGTGATCGTGACGCACGACGCCCGTATCTTCCAGTTTGCCGACCGCATCGCGCAGATGGACGACGGGAGCATCGTACGCGTTGTGGATTCCCCCGCGTCACTGAATTGAAACGAACCTCCCCTGATGTTTTCCCGCTACCTGCTGCCGCTGATCTCGCTCGCAGGGTTTTTGTTCGCTCTCTACACCGTCGCCGCCGGCAATGAACCGGTGCCGGTTGCCGAGCCGGTCGCGATGCCGGCACAGGCTCCCTTCGAAACCTTCATTGCCGGCGCCGGATTGGTGGAAGCGAAAAGCGAAAACATTGCGGTGGGAACCCCGCTTTCGGGCGTGGTGAAGCGCCTCCTGGTGAAAGTGGGTGATCGTGTGAAGCTTGGACAGGTCCTGTTCGAGCTTGACGACCGGGAGTTTCTGGCCGAGGAACGGGTGCGCCGCGCGGCAGTCGCCAAAGCGCGTGCCGGCGTGGTGCAGGCCGAGGCCTCGGTCAGGGACGTTGCGACCCTGCTTCGCCTCGCCGAATCCGTCGATGACCGGCGCGCGATCAGCGTCGAGGAACTGGAGCGGCGGCGCAATGCGCTGGCGATCGCGAAAGCGGCCCTGGAAGGCGCCCGCGCCCAGGTCGAGCAGGCGGAGGCGGAGCTGAACACCACCCTGACGACGCTGGAACGCTTGAAAATCCGCGCTCCGGTGCCGGGCGAGGCGCTGCAGGTCAACGTGCACGTCGGTGAATTCGCGGCGGCCGGGGTGCTCGCGGCGCCGTTGATCCTGCTCGGCAATCTGGAGGAGCTGCACATTCGCGTCGACATTGACGAGAACGATGCCTGGCGGTTCCGCCGCGATGCCAACGCGGTGGCTTTCCTGCGCGGCAACGCAGCATTCCGGACCGATCTCACCCTGGCCTGGGTCGAGCCCTACATCGTGCCGAAGCGCTCGCTGACCGGAGACAGCACCGAGCGCGTCGACACCCGGGTGCTTCAGGTCCTGTACAGCTTCGATCCGGCGAAGCTTCCCGTTTACGTGGGCCAGCAGATGGACGTTTTCATCGAAGCGCCCGATCTGAATCACGCCGGGATTCTCACCGGACGGCCCGCGGACCGCGCGCCATGAACCCGCGCTGGATCGCCGCGCTGGCTGCGGTGCTGCTCTCGGGCTGCCCGATGGTGGGCCCCGATTATGAAAGGCCGGCGGTCGAAATACCGCATCACTGGAGCAAGGCGGCGAGCGCCGAAGTCGGCAGAGTTTCGAAAGACAATGCGACGTGGTGGCGCACCTTCAACGATCCGGTGCTGAATGCACTGGTGGCGCAGGCCATCGGCTTCAATCCCGATGTCAAACAGGCCAAGGAGCGGATCGTTCAAGCGCGGTCGCAGCGTGTGATCGCCGTCGCCGCAGGCTTGCCGTTGATCGATGCCAGGGGTTACGCCAACCGCCGGCAGAACAATTTCACTGGGCAGTCCGGCAACAGTGTCGTCGGCACCGCCGGTGGTTTCGGCCTCGGCGGCCAGCACATCGACATCTTTCAACTGGGCTTCGATTCCCGGTGGGAATTGGACGTTTTCGGCCATATCCGTCGCGGCATCGAGGCAGCCGATGCACGCATCGGCGTCGAGGTCGAGAATGCGCGCGACGTGCTGGTGACGCTGCTCGGCGAAGTCGCGCGCAATTATCTCGATTTGCGGCTGGCCCAGCGGCAGATCGCGATCGCGCGCGACAATCTGGCCACCCAGGCCGATACGCATCAACTGACCCGCCAACGCAATCGCGCCGGGCTGACCTCTGAACTCGATGTGACACAAGCCCGCTCCCAGGTCGCCACGACCGAGGCGCAGATCCCCAAGTTCGAGGCGCGGATGAACGTCGCGATCCACGCGCTGGCGGTATTGGTCGGGCGCAATCCGAGCGATCTGAATCGGATGCTGCTCCCGGCGGGCGCTATCCCGGTTTCGCCGCTCCGCGTGATCGCCGATCTGCCGTCCGACCTGATGCGGCGCCGGCCGGACATCCAGCGTGCGGAACGCCACTTGGCCGCAGCCACCGCCGAAGTCGGTCGCGCCACGGCGGAGTTGTACCCGAAACTCAACCTGGCGACGTTTCTCGGCTTTCAGAACAATGATGTCACCGATTTCACACTGCTCGGGAAATCCTGGTCGATCGGCTCCACGCTGACCGCACCGGTTTTCTACTGGGGTGCCAATATCGCCAACCTGGAGGCGAAGGAAGCCGGTTCGAGGGAGGCCTTGTGGGCCTACCGATCCACCGTGCTGAACGCATTTCGCGAAGTCGAGGATGCCTTGGTGCAATACGCCATGGAGCAGCAGCGGCTCGAGGCGCTGCAGCAGGCGGTCGAGGCCGATGAGTTGGCGGTCAGGCTGGCCGAAGAACGCTATCTGCGCGGGTTGGCGGATTTCCTGAATGTATTGGTTGCGCAGCGCGCGCTGCTGACCTCGCAAGCACAGGCAGCAGAGAGCGCCGCGCTGGTGTCGGCCAACCTGATTGCCGTGTACAAGGCGCTGGGCGGTGGCTGGCAGGTCGATCGGCAGCTCACCGGCTCAGCGAGCGATTGACGCGGGATTGGGGTACACTGCATCGACCCGCGGAGGGCTGCGCCCGAATTCCGGCTTTCACTGACGCTTGCGAATACCCCGCCAAAATGTCCGGAGCCTGAGTTGTCCATTTTCGGCCGCTCTCGGTCCGCAAAAACGTTGAATCCCTGGAGTCTGTCCTATGGCCAAACCGAACTATGCCTTCGAAAAGCGTCAACGAGATCTCGCCAAGCAGCGCAAGAAGGAGGAAAAGCGGCAGAAGAAAGCCGGAAAGCAGGACACCGGAGCAGCAGAAGAGGCCACTCAAGAGGAGCCGGCCGTCGAGCCCGAGGTAGAGACGCCCGACGTGTCGCCCGAATAGTCGCGCGTCGAGGACGCGAATCCGCACACTTTGATCCCTTAGCAGCACGCGCGGAAGATGCTAGCATGCTACTCTCTTTTATGACCTCTCCGTGCTGCAGATCCCGATGAAAACGAAGACTTTCCGCCTCTCTTCGTTGGCGTTGTCCTTAGCCTTGATCGCGGCTTGCGCCTCAAAGCCGCCTGAGCCGACCTACCCAAACCCCAACCCCGACCTCGCGCGGAGGACTGAACCCCGGGTTCCGGCGAAACCGCAGGCGCCTGCTCCGAAACCGGCCAGCCAGAATGGCGTCGGCGGCTACTCGGCACCGTTCGTTTCGGGCGATTACGCCGGCTACCCGGCAGTCGATCGCTTCATCGAGCGGATGGCGCTGCAGCATGGGTTCAGCCGCGAGTACATGAACGGCCTGTTCTCACGGGCGCAGCGTAAACAATGGACGCTGGAATACATGAACCGGGAGGCGCCGACGGTTAAGCCGCGTCCCGGCGCCTGGTCCCGCTACCGCGCCAAGTTTCTGACCGAGCAGCACATTGCCAGGGGGGCCGCATTCTGGTCCCGCCATGCCAAGACCTTGAGGCGCGCCACGGAGCGTTTCGGCGTGCCGGGCGAGTACGTGATGGGGATCATGGGCGTCGAGACCATTTACGGCGCCAACGTCGGCAAGGACCAAGTGTTCGATGCGTTAACCACCTTGGCCTTCGACTATCCGCGCCGTGCAGAGTATTTCACCGAAGAACTCGAGCATTTTCTGCTGATGACGCGGGACGAGCGGATCGACCCGCTCGTGCCGCGCGGCTCGTTTGCCGGCGCGATGGGTCTCGGCCAATTCATGCCGAGCAGCTTCCGGCGGTGGGCCGTGGATTTCGACGGGGACGGGCGCAGGGACCTGTGGCAACCGGAGGATGCGATCGGCAGTATCGCGAATTATTTTGCGGAACACGGCTGGCGCGAGGGCGAGCGAGTCGTTTCGCCCGCCCTCGCGACCGGTCCCGAGGCCCGATTGCCCGAATCGGGTTTCGATACGGGTTATTCCCTGTCGGCACTCGCCGAGTACGGGATCCGCCCGGCCGGAAATTATCGCGGCAGCGCGGATAGCGTTCGTCTACTCCGTCTGAGCACCAACGACGGGGAGGAATACTGGCTGGGCCACCCCAATTTCTACGTTATCACCCGCTACAACCACAGCACGCACTACGCGATGGCGGTCCACGAACTGGCGCAGGCCGTCAAGGACCGCTATCGGTCGATGTTCTCGGCCTCGAACGATTAAGGTGACCGAGAGGGCTGTCCAGCGGACAGTCGCTCATGCCCTCCGGGCACCAGAAAAACAGCGCGCGGGGAACGCCAGTCACCAAGTGGCGGACGTCAGTCCGATCGCTGTGCAACCTCCTTCTAATGATCACAGTGTCTTCTCCGGACGGATACGGAGGAGAAGGCTCGTCGTTCCAGGGCCGAACGAAGTGGCTACTTGTTGATGCGCTTGAATTCGTCGATGAATTGCTGAACGCGCTGCTCCAGTCCCTTCGCGACCGGATCGGTCAGTGAGGCCTGGCTGCCCGGCGCGACGGCGATCAGGTTGCTCTCCCACAGCATCGCATCGACATGCTGCGGAACATCCAACGGTCCCTTGACGCCAGCGGAATCTTGACCGGGACTCAATTCGGAAGACCAGTTCACCGCATGGGCGTAATGCGCCAGCGCTTTGACTTTTCCGAATAACGCCGACGGCTGAGCGTCCTGCGGCGTTGCGTCGATTTCGACGGCCAACACCAGCCGTCCGGTCATATGGGGCAGAAAGTGCACGTCAAAAGCGTTCTTGGCGATCTGGAATTTGATGCTGGCCGCTGAGAACAACGCCTGGGCCTTGGCGTTCAGTGCCGTGCAGATCGCTTTGACGTTGGCGTTGGCCGCCTCCTCCACCGGGCAGTAGAAGATGACACCCGGCCACCCGCGCAGACGTTCAAGATTTGTCTGCGCCATGTGATCGAGAATCTTCTGTTTGACATGGGCCGGAATCGGCGTGGTGTCGGGAATCAGATCTCGTTGGGGTGCGGGCATCGGTTCGACGGTGCCCTGAGCGGCGGCCCCAATCGGCAGAGCCAGCGCGGCGCACAGGCCGATCGCCGACAGTGGAGAATGCGATGGCATTTTTTTCGTTTTCATATCAACCTCCTTCGGAAATCTGATGGCTGAGCGCGGGATGGGCAACCGGAACGCGCTGTGTTGCCCCGCCATCCTATTACGACGCCGCCGCCTAGTAAATGTCGAATCCGCACCGCCAACCAAACCCTGTTGAAATCGCAGACTTCTCTCCCGCCGGCTGACTGCGCTTCGGCGAGTCAGCCGGCGGCGCACAGGAAGTCCCGAAGCAAGCCGTTCACCTGCGGCGCGCATTCGTGATGAACCCAGTGGGTGGCCCTTTCGAACAACACCAGCCGCGCCTCATCGCAGCAGTCGATGCTGGGCTGCGCCATGGGCGTGGACAGGAAGCAGTCCCGGGCTCCCCAGATCAGCAGCGTGGGCACAGCGCTGCGGTCGGCGGCCGAGAAGCGCGGCGGGCACTGCACGATGGCCCGGTACCAATTCAGCATTGCTGTCCAGGCGCCCTGTTGAGACCACGCCCGACGGTAGTGCGCCAATTCCGCATCCGAGAAGGTACCGGGGTTGCTGCTGCGGCGCAGTACCCGGGCTGGCAGGGCCCCGTTTCCAAGGCGGGAGACGATTTCGGGCAACCAAGGAAGCTGAAAAAAGAGGATGTAGCTGCTTCGCCACAGTTGTACCGCGTCGCGACGGATCTGCCGTCGAAAGGCGGACCCATGGGGGCAATTGATCACGATCAGGCGCCGCAGCCGATCCGGATGGTGAGCGGCCAGCCACCAGGCGACGGCCCCGCCCCAATCATGGCCGATCACATCGGCCTGCTGTTCCCCCGCGGCCTCAATCAATCCGACGACATCGCCGGCCAATCTCTCGAGCCGGTAGGCGTCGATGCCGGCGGGTTTGGCGCTCAGGTTGTAACCCCGTTGATCCGGGATCCATACGCGGCAGCCGGCAGCTGCCAGGCTCGGGATCTGATGACGCCAGCCATACCAGAATTCTGGAAAACCGTGCAGAAGGATGACCAGCGGACCATCCTCCGGTCCGGCTTGAATCACATGAAGGCGTATTCCATTGACCTCGATCCAGGCGGCTTGATATTGGCCACTGTCAGTGCTCACTGGCACCCTCGCGCCAAGTCAGATCGACGGTAGACAACTCGTTCTCCATCTCGCGTGGCTCCAGGACACCCCGTCTGTACGACGCCAAGACCTGCTATGCTCCTGTTACTTTC
>JALORT010000472.1 GCA_025458755.1 Methylotetracoccus sp. | reverse complement strand
ATTGCCAATCTGCGCTTGGTGCTGGAAGTCGAAGTCCAAAGCGGCAAGCGCACGGCGTCGAAATACAGCGCGCCGGGGTTATGGGAGTTGTTGCAGCGCATGCCCCGTGAGCACTGGCCGGTACTGCTCCGCGGCGATCGGGACTGGGGCACGGAAGGGACTATGCAACGCGCCGAGCAGGCAGGGTTGCCGTATCTGTTCAAACTGCGGATGACCGCAGGTACACGCCGCGCGGTGGAACGGCTGCTGCGGGGCCGCGACTGGATCGACGCCGGTCAGGGCTGGCAAGGCGCCGAGACGGAATTGCGGCTGTCCGGCTGGAGCCGTGCGCGCCAGGCCATCGTGTTGCGGCGCCGGATCAAGCAGGACCTGGCGGTGGTCGATCAGCGGAACCCAAAGCAACTGCGGCTCGGGTTCGCCGAACTCTGCGATGATGTGGCGGTGTACGAATACAGCGTGCTGGTGACCTCCCTGGACGCCGAACTCCGCACCGTCGCTCAGCTCTATCGCGATCGCGGCGATGCCGAGAACCCGTTCGACGAATTGAAAAACCACTGGGGCTGGGGCGGCTTCACCACCCACGATCTCAAGCGCTGCCGCTGCATGGCGCGCATCACCGCGTTGATCTACAACTGGTGGAGTCTGTTCGTCCGCCTGGCTGACCCGAGCCAGCATACCGAGGCCATCACCTCACGCCCATTGCTGTTGCACGCCATCGGCCACCAGACTCGCCATGCCGGTCAAACCCGCGTCACCATCACTAGCGCCCACGCCGCAGCACCCAAGGTGATGGCCGGCTACCGGCAGATCGCCACCTTCTTCCAACAGCTGCGGTCAACTGCGGAGCAGTTGACCGCCCTCGAACGCTGGTGCCGCATCCTCAGCCGCGCCCTCGTGAAGTACCTCCGGGGACGCCAATTGCACCCGCCGCCTTACCTTTTGGCACCTACGTAGGCCGGCAACTGCTCTTTTTAGGTTTATCCAGCAGCATGCACCAGTTCGGTCCCTGCGGGGGCAGCACGGAGAAGGCCTCGAAGTGCAGACGCGGCGCCGATTCCGGCAGCGATGGCAAGGGCATGTCGCTGCATTCGGGGCCTGGGCGCGGGTATCCAAGATTGGAGCAGGCGATCAAGGACCCGCACAGGCTCAGCAACAGGATCCCGCGCGCGGCGGTGCGGTAGCTGCGACTTGCCGTCGCGGCCACCCGGGTCACCGACTGGAACGGCCGGGAGAATCCGGGCGTGCCGCGAGCAGGTTTTTGGAACGGTCGGCCCCGCGCCGCTGGTCGTCGCGTATCAACAGACTGAGTGCTCATCGGTTGCCCCAGGTTCGGTGCCGGCGGCAGTGCCCGACCGTCAGTTCGGCCGCTTCGGGAAGCCCTCGAACACATCCTTGGCCATGACGCGCAGTTCCGTCAGATCGAAGTCCGGAGGGGCGAAGCCGTATCGGGTCCGCGCAACACGGTTGGTCCATAGAATCTCTCCGGTCCTGCCGTCTACCAGGGCCACCTGCATTTCGCCGGCACCGATTGGATCCTGGGGCAAGTAGCCTCCGGCCATGGTCAGTAGGACCTTGAAGGCCATTTCCGTGGCGACCGATCCACCGGATCGCTTCCATCCCGTGAAGTTGACGAAAATCAGGCCATCGCTCCGGGCGAACATGGCCAGGCTTTTCGCTTCCTGGCCCAGCGTGCATTCGATGCTGTGGCCGTTCGATGTATTGCCGGGTTGCCGGGATATTTCGTTGCTGATCTGCGCATAGAGACGCGAGATTTCGGCCTCACGGAACAACGCATCGGAATCCGGCCTCGGGCCTGGGGTGGGCGCGATCGCGGTTGCGTTGAATCCCTGGCGGGTCAGTTCATCGCCCATCACCTGAATGAGATCCTCGGCAATGCGGGGCATTTGCCCGCTGAGGCCTTCCTTGAGTCCACCCAGGCGGACGAGATACAGCTGGACATTGGGCGGAACGACCGCCACTCGCTTGATGCTCGCGCAGTGGGTCGCGAAATCCTCGTGCTGCCGGACGAGGGAGGGCGCCGTCGCGCAGGAATACAGGTGACCCAGGCATAGCACGGCGACGGCGCACAGCCCGATTCGCGAAAGACGGCTGCGTGTGTTCACCTTTCGCTGCTCCTTGCTGACACGGGGGGCGAGTTCGTTCGGGCCGCTCAAGGACGCGGATTCCCGTCAGGCCCAGTCTGTTGCCGAGGCCGTTACAGAGCAATAGGCACGATTTCCCATGCCGCCCTGCGCTCAGCACGGCGGTGGAAGGCGTTCGTGGCGTGGCCCGGCGCGTCAGTCGGGGCTGGCGGACTTGCGGCGGAGGCGGCGCACCCGCCAGGTTTCGAGGCCTGCAGCGGTGACCAGAAAGAGGCCCATGAACAGGGTTCCGCTCAGCAGGGGGTGCCAGCCGGTCAGGATGATGGCCTCGCAGTTCGCGAAATACAGAAACACGCCGAACAGGATGTAGCCGAGCATCGCACCCACGTCGTAGTCGACCGGGTAGTACCGACGGCCCAGCAGGAATGAAATCGTGGTCATGCTGACATAACAGCTCAGCGTCGCCAGTGCCGAACCGACGTAGCCCAGCTTCGGGATCCACAGCAGGTTCAGCACGATCGTCAGGACCGCGCCGAACAGCGCGACGCCCGCGCCCAGCAGCGTGCGGTCGGTCAGC
>JALORT010000068.1 GCA_025458755.1 Methylotetracoccus sp. | reverse complement strand
GGCGGGCGGGCGCACCCAGTCGTAGAGTTTGCGGAGATCGGCTTCGGCCGGATGGCCGGAGACGTGCACCGCCGCATCGTGATCGGTGACGACCTGAATGCCGAGTCCGCGCAGCCGGTGCTGCAGACGTTCCACCGAACGTTCATTTCCGGGGATCAGGCGCGACGAGAAGATCACCAGGTCACCCGGGTCGAGCAGCAGATGCCGGTGCCGGTCGCTCGCCATGCGTGCCAGCGCCGAACGCTCCTCGCCCTGGCTGCCGGTGCAGGCGGCCAGGACTTCACCGGGCGCTAGATAGCCCAGGTGCCGCGAATCGACAAGTTCGGGCAGTTCGTCCGGCCAGTAGCCGGTGCCGCGTGCGACGGCCACCATCCGCTCCATGGCAGGGCCGACCACCCCGAAACGCCGGCCGACCGCCTTGGCGACACGCGCCAGGGTCACCAGCCGCGCGATGTTGCTGGAGAACGCCGTGACGATAACCCGCCCGGAAGCATCTGCCGCCAACTCCCGCAGTGGCTCGAACACCTCCCGCTCCGAGCCGGTATGACCGGGAACGACAGCATTCGTGGAGTCGCAGACCGCTGCCAGCAGCGGCTCGCGGCGCAACGCGACCAGCCGGGCTCGGTCATAGCCTGCGCCGACCACCGGATGATCGTCGAGCTTCCAGTCTCCGGTGTGCAACACCGCGCCGGCCGGCGTCGTGATCAGCAGTGCATTGGGCTCCGGAATCGAATGCGTCATGCCGATGTACTCGATGGTGAACGGGCCGCTGCGGAAGCGCTGGCCAAGTCCGATCTCGATCAGCGGTTCATCGTCAATGCCGGCGCGGGTCAGCTTGGAGCGTGCCAAAGCTGCGGTGAACGGGGTCGCATACACCGGACAGCGCAGGCGAGGCCATAGGTACGGAAGTGCGCCGATGTGATCCTCGTGACCGTGAGTCAGTACGATACCGGCGAGTCGCTCACGCTGGATGGCGATGAAGGCCGGATCGGCCATCATCACATCGTGCTCCGGGAAGTCGTCGCCGCCAAATGTGATGCCGAGATCAACCGCGATCCAGCATCCATCATGACCATACAAGGTCAGGTTCATGCCGATCTCGCCGGTCCCGCCCAAGGGAAGCAGCAGGAATTCGTCCGCGGCAGGGACTGTTCTGGAGATATTGTTGGCGGCCATTGTTGTTGGGTCGGGGCAGAAATTCGGCGGCCAGTGTACCGCGGACCGCGACCGGTCGTCGGCGCCCGCACGCCTGCGAATCCGCCCGACGGATCGTCAACGCATCGAACTGCGCCCGAAAGAAGTCACTCCTGGTTGAGCCTCCCGTTTCCGCTCGATGGAGGCGGCGTCCAAGCGGCCCACACAAGCTCAGCGATAGCGACCAAACCTACTCTGTTCCGGGCTGCCGGTAGCGGCCAGGGTCCATCAGCACGCCATCCGATTGGCTCAGCGTAGACTGCTTCCCGTCCGTTTTTCGGGCGCAGCAGGGGTGTCAGTTGGCCTGTTCGCGCGGCGGCCTGACCGTGAAATCGACCGCATCGAATACCTTGCCGTCCGGTCCGACCAGACCGAGACGGTGTTTGCCCGGCACCGGGGTCCACTTGTGGCGCTGATGGGCCGGTGCGAGGCTAAGGCCGTCGAGGTGAAACCGGGCACCCGGCTGCGCGGCTTGTGCCAAGAAAATCACCGCCTGGTTGCCGGCGGGCACATCCGGATCCAGTGCGATCACGACGCCGTTCGGCGGTGAGACGATACGGGGACGCCGGCGCTCCGGCGGCGTCAAGCGAATCGACGCGACTTCCGTTCCCGGTAGGAACCATTCCGCCCGGGGCGGTTCCAGCGCCGGTTCGAAGCGCACTTCACTTATCGCCAGACCGGCCGGCGGCTCGGGCGGGCGGCTGAACGCCGGGTCTGCCGCGTGCAACTCATCCATGATCTCGCGCCAGACCGGTCCGGCGCCGGTGATCCCGGAAACGTCGTGCATCGAGTCGCCCTCGAAATTTCCGACCCAGACGCCGACCGTATAGCGGCGGCTGAAACCGATGCACCAGTTGTCGCGCATGTCCTTGCTGGTACCGGTCTTGACCGCGGTCCAATAACGGGTGGTCAACGGATTTTCGAGCCCGAACGTGATCGCCCGGCCGGCGCGGTCGGCCAGGATATCGGCGACGATGAAGCTGGTCTGTTCGGTGATGACCCGCCGCCGGGGTCCGGCCGCATCCCCCGGTTGCAGCCGCAGCGGGCTCCAGAGACCCGCGTTGGCCAGCGTCCGATAGGCATTGACCTGCTCCAGCAGACTGACCTCGGCCGAGCCGAGCGCCAGCGAGAAGCCGTAATACTCCCCCGCCTCGGTTATCCCGAGATAGCCCAGGTCGTGGAGCTGATCGCGAAAGCGCTGGACGCCGACCAGCGCCAACGTCCGCACTGCCGGCACGTTCAGTGAGCCCGCCAGCGCGGTGCGGACGCTAACCGTGCCCTTGAAGTCGCGGTCATAATTCTGCGGAATGTACAGACCGGAACTCGTCTCCAGATGGACCGGCGTATCGTTCAGCAGCGACGCCGCCGTCAGATAGCGACGTTCCAAGGCCAGTGCGTACAGAAACGGTTTCAGCGTCGACCCGGCTTGGCGCGGCGCGCGCACGCCGTCGACCTGTCGCGCCTTCGAGTACGGCCCGGCCGAGCCGACGTAGGCGAGAATCTCCCCGCTGGCATTATCGACCACCACTGCCGCGCCGTCGCGGACGTTGCGGCGCATCAGGCCGTGAAGCTGCTGCGCCAGGAACTGCGACACCCGACGCTGCATGGTGATATCGAGGGTAGTTGTCACCGCTGCGCCGGCCCGGTGCAGCAGACGCGCGGCCAACGGCGACACCGCGGCGTCTGGAAGGTCCATCCGGGCTGGCCGATTGAGAACGTTGCCGAGTTCCCGCAAAGACGGACAGGTCACCGCGAAATCGCCCGATGCGGCGATCGCGCAGGCTCTCCGCGACAACCGGTCCGGATCACGGTTCGGCGACGGCAGGACCGCGGCGAGCAGCAGCGCTTCGCGTTCGGTCAACCCGGAGGGCACTTTGCCGAACAAGACCCAGGCCGCTGCCGCGACGCCCTGAAGCTCGCCGCGGAACCCGACCAGGTTCAGATACGCCTCGAGGATCTGACGCTTGCTCCAGGTTTTTTCCAGGTCGCGGGCGGCGTGCATCTGCTTCAATTTCTGCCGCCAGGACCGATGTCCCCTGCGCGCGGCCAAGTCGGGATCGAGCAGTGCCGACACCTGCATCGTGATCGTACTGGCACCGCGCGGCGGTCCGCTGGTCAGGCGCCGCCATGAGGCCGCCCCGACCGCGCGCCAGTCGACCCCGGAATGTTGATAGAACCGCCGGTCCTCGGCCACCAGCAGCGCACGCAGCAGAGCCGGCGACACCGCATCGAGCGGCGTCCATGCCAGACGGCGGGCCTGCCGATCGATCCGAACCTGCTGCAGCAGCGCTCCGTGGCGGTCCAGCAGGTACGCTTCCGACGGACGCCAAGCGGAACGCACCTCGTCGAACGAAGGCGGCGCGGCGAGCGCCGACAGCGCGGCGAAAACCCACCACCAAGCGAAAAGCCGTTTCACGGCCCGGCCCGGATCTCCAACACCGGGTTCGGTGACTCGCCGCGGACATCGGGCGCGTACAGGGCCTCGACCCGGGTCGGCGGCAACCCGAAGCGGCCCGGGGTGTTGAAGCGCACCGTATACTCGAGCAGCCATTTTCCCTTCGGCACGTAATCATAATAGGCGCGGAAGGCGTCGAAACGCCGCTCCTCATAGATCGGCCAAACCGCGCCCTCACGCTGTTCGCCGGCACTGAGCAGCGCCGAATCCCGGCCGAGACCGGTACCGAGGATCGAGGCGCCGGCCGGGACCGGATCATCGACCACGACCCAGGCCATCTCGGCCTGTGCCTCCAGTTCCAGCCGGATGCGCGCCACATCGCCGCGGCTCCACTGGCCGGTCTGCTGCTGTTCCACCGGCTCGATGCTGCGCCGGATCGAATAACCGCTGAAATCGGCTTCCTGCAACGGCAGCGCGGCCCGGCTCTGAATCACCGCCCAAGGCGCACCGGCCCCGTGATGCTCCAGTTCCAGCCAGGATTCCTGCGCCGGCCATAGAAAATCCAGTTCAGCGCGCTGCCGCTCCGGTGTCCAGGCCCAACCGCTCCGCACCGCACCCAACGCGATGTCCGAATTCCCGGCCACCGGCGTCCCCTGGAACAACCCACCGAATTTCTCCAGCGCCAGCACGCCCCAGGCATTCGCCACGGTCGTGTCCCAATGCCCGCGTATCTGTCGCTGCAGAGCCCCGGCCACGAGCTTCGGCAAGTCGTCCTTCCAGGCGCTCTGATCGCTCAGGGTCAGGATCGCCCGAACGGTGTCGACATCGGCGGACCGCATCAGCCACCAAAGGCGCTCTTTCGTCTCTGCGGACAGCACCATGGTCGTCCCACGAACGGTAAAGCGGGACTGCAAAATCTGCAGGGCTTCCCGCCGCCGGGTGTCCCGCTGCGGAATATCCCGGACGCGATCCAGGATGCTGAGCCAGTCGATCACCGCCGAGGTCGGCCACAGCTTCGGCTCGAGCGTCAGCGTCCCGAGCATCTCCGGTTTCGCCGCGCCATGGCGGGATAGCGCTTCGATGGCGGCCAGCTTGCGCAGCACCAGGTCGGGCGCCGCCAGCCGCGACTTCCGGGCCAGCCGCCCTTCGACGAAACCCTTCAAGCCCTCCACCGCGCGGTTCTGTAGATCCGTCGGGAGCGGCCAGCCCGCTTCATGGGCGATGGCCAGCAGGTAGGTCGTCAACACATCACTGCCGCGCAGCGCATCGCTGGGGAAATATTTGAACAGGCCGTCGCTGTCCAGGTAGTTCGGCAGCTGTGCCGTGATGGCGCGCCACAGCTGGGGATCGCGGAGCGCCACCGCTTTGGACGCCCTCTGTTCCAGGCAGCTGTACCGGTAATCCTGCATGTAATCGCGAATGCCCGAGACGTCGTCGCCGAGTTTCGCCTGCAGCGCCACGCGCACGCCGCCGCGTTCGGGGAGCGCATTCGCGGGCTTTTCCACCGCCATCCGGAGCGGCTGCTCGAGCTGCACCAGGGTCGCCTGGTGCACGCGAACCGGAACGGCCGGAATCACCTCCTGCGCGATGCGCAGGCTGTCGCGCGCCGCGGTCGCGCCCTGCTCCTCGACGACCAGCTCCCATTCCAGCTTCGTCGCTGCGGCGGGAACTTCCACCGACCAGCCGATTTCCGTCGCCTCACCGGGATTCAGCGTGAGGTTCTGCGGCGCCAGGGCGGGCGGACGGACCGGCTCCGGGGTGATGTTCAGCTTCGCTTCGGCGCGGGCGGTCACCGCACGGTCGGACGCATTCCGCACCGTGAACGTCGCCTGAAAGGTGTCACCTTCACGGATCAGCGGCGGCACACCGGAGTGGGCCATCAGATCCTGCGTCGTGCGGATCGCACTGCTGCCGGTGCCGAACAGCCCGGTGCCCGCGTTAGCCACCGCGGTCAAGCGGAACGCCGTCAGCGAGTCGCTCAGGGGCACGTCGAGCTCCGCTTCGCCTTGGGCATCGAGCAGGACGCGGCCGCGCCATAGCAGCAGTGTATCGAACAGCTCGCGTGCCGCCTGCCGGCCACCCCCGCCGCCGTGCGGTACCGCCTTGCGGCCGTAATGCCGTTTGCCGACGACCTGCATCTGCGCGGTGGCGGTGTAAACCTCGATGCCGCGCTGGCCCATCATCTCATCCAGCAGACGCCATGAGGTGTTCGGCCGCTGTTCCAGCAATCCCTCGTCGACGGCGGCAAACGCCAGTTCTGCCTCGGCAGGCAGCGGCCCGCCGTCAGCGCGCGTGACCGCGACCTTGACCTTTGCCTGCTCGCGGACCTTGAACGTTTCCCGATCCGGCGTGACCCGCACATCGAGGCGGTTCGGCGCCCAGCCGACATCAATCCGCGCAACACCGAGCCGGTAGGCCGGCTTGCTGAGATCGACCAGCGCCGTCACGCTTTCGTCCGGCGTCCCGATGTTCAGCGTGCGTCCCAGTGCCTTCAGCCAGCCGAACGATTCGGTCGGACGCCCGCGCACCGCCAGCACCGACACGTACACATTGGGCGCGTAGTGATCTTTGATCGGCACCTCCACCACCGGTGACTTTCCCGACAGCGGGGTCACGAACGCATCGATCACGCCTTCCCGCTCCACCGTGACGAGCGCTGTCGCCTCGCGAAACGGACTGCGCACCTGGAAGCGGGCCGTCTCGCCGCGTTCGTACGAGCGCTGTTCCGGCAACACGTCCATCCGGTCGGCCGGTCCGTTGTCGAACCACCAGTCGCCGCCCGCTTCGATCCAAACATCTCGGGTAGCCAACGCGGTGTTGCCATCGCCGTCCTTCGCCGTTGCACGCAGAATCACATGGCCCGACACGCCGGGTTTAAGATCACAGGAGAGGACCCCCGCACGATCCGTCGCAGCCTCGCAAGCGGCATCGAGGCGCTTGACCTCGGCCTTGTTCTCGTAGGCGTAGAAGCCTCCAATCAGCCGCTTCCGGTACGAGAAGGTCGTCTTGTGCAGCAACTCCGCCCGTACGGTCTGCCCGGTCAAGGGCTTGCCGGACAGATCGAGCGCCAGCACCTGGAAGCGGAGACGGTTCTTGCTGGCCACCCAGCCTTCGGTGCGAAGACCCAGGTTCAGTTTCGCCGGCCACCGCGGAATGTTCTGAGCGACCGTCAGTCGTTCGCCATTGGCATCCTGATACTCCAGTTCGGTCACCAGGTCCTGCGTCCCGTGCAAGGCCGGCAGATCGGGAATCGTCGCCCGCGCCGCACCGGCTTGGTCGAGCGTCAGCGCCAACACCCGCGCCGGTTTCGGCGCCGCAGACGGGACGCTTTCGTCCTCGTAGTCCTCCTCCGCGTCGTCCTGAATTCCTTCGGCCACCTCTTCACCGCCGAACGAATAGTCCGCATAGTCCGGATAGCTGACGGTGCGGGGCCGGATCTGCGTACGGAATTTCACCGGCAGCCCTTTCGCGCCGCCGCCGCTCAGATAGCCGACGAACAGATCGACCGCGGCTTCCTTCGGATTCACCCAGGGGCCAGCGGCCGGCTGGATCAGCGCTGTCATCGTCGGAATCCGGAACTGCTGGACTTGGAATTGACCCGCATCGAACATCCACTGATCGCCTCGATAGAGCTGCACCTGATAGGAGCCCAGCTTGGCGTCGCGCGGAATAGCCCAACTGGACTCGGCGATACCCTGCCCGTCGAACGACACCGGCTGCGTAAAGGTCTGCCCGCTGCCGGCATGGCGGAGCTGGAGCCGATCCGGCGCATCGCCCCTCGGCACGACAAACCCGGCCGTCACCCGCTCGCGTAGGAAGAGCTTCATCGACACGGTCTCGCCGGCGCGCAGCAACGTCCGGTCGAATACCGCGTGCGCCACTCTGGACTGATAGGCGGAGCCGGTCGTCAGCCCGAAGCTGCTCGGCTGAATCCCCTGATTCCAGCCGCTCAGCGTGAAACCCAGATCGCCATCGCTCCGCGCACTGACGAACAGCGGCGGCGAGGATTCGTTCCAGTCGGTGCAGTCCCTTTCGCTGTTGGGCTCCGGCAGCCGTCCGCTTTCCACCGTCGCCATGCCGTCCGCGCCGGTCCGGCCTTCCCACAGCAGCGCGCCGCTGCAGAACTGGCTGATCCGAAGCGCCGCGTTCGGGACCGGTTTCGCCGCATCGAGCGTCGTGACCCAGACCAGCGAGCCTTCGCGGCCCCACTTGAAATGAACCGCGAGGTTGGTGACCAGCGCGGACGTCGCGACATAGCGCGTTTTCACGTCCCCGAGCAGCGCGGCCCCGAGCTTGGGGCTGGCTAACTCGACCACATAGAAGCCCGGTTGCTGGAGCGAAATACCGATCACCTCGAAGGCTTTGTCGCCGAGCGGCTTCGGCACGGCGAATTCGGCCGGCTTGGGCTGACCCTCGAACACCGAGCTGGATCCGGTCAGTTCCTGCCACCGACGCTCGCCGTCGGGTTCGTCGATCCACTCGCCGCGGCGCTCCGCCGCACTTTTAACCTTCTTAATCCAGTGGATAATTTCGCCGTCATGCTGTTCAAAGCGCTGCACCTGCCCCGGAAGCGTCGCCGGAGTCGTCGGACCCAACCGGAGGGCGGCCACTTGGTTTTCCAGGTTACGCAGAGTGACCGGCAGAATGCCCCCTTCTTTCGCTTCGAGGATGCCGAACTCGCCGGAAAATTTGGCCAGCGGCGGGTAGTCGTC
>JALORT010000067.1 GCA_025458755.1 Methylotetracoccus sp. | reverse complement strand
GGCAAAAAACACCGACGCGAGCCGCGCCGACGCTTCGTTCTCACCGAACAAGCCCAGCGACAGCGCGACTGCCCGGAAATAGAAGGCCGGCTTGTCGAGATACGGCAGCCCGTTGTTGCTCGGTACCAGCCAAGCTCCCGATTCGAGCATCTCACGGGCGATCCCCGCGTTGCGCCCCTCGTCGGGCTGCAGCAGCGGATAGCCGCCCAAGTCATAGCTGGTCGTGAACACACTGACCACCAGCGCGAACAGCGGTAGAGCGCACGCGCCCAGGGTGATCTTCAAAGGCGTCGTGGCCATCGGCTTGAGTTGGTGGCGGGTGCTCGGACGTGGTTGGCGCGGCTGCTCGCCTTAGCAGACCGGCGAGTGCATTGACTTCGGCATTATCGCGGTCTGGAGCCAGCTTTCACAAGCATTGGGTCGGGTTGAAACACGCCGCGATAAAACCAAACGGCGTTTGGTCAAGTGAAACGTGTCGGTCGCCGCCGCCGGCGGTGCGCCCTTTGAGATGCTTTGACTCTGGGGTGTGTTCGCGAGCTCGGCTTCGAAGGGACGGGGCGACGGAGTCGCAGTGCACCACTTCAAGGCTACACTTGAGGCAGAAAGGTCACCGCCCGCGAACGCCCGGTCACGGCCCACAGAAATAACCTATTAACAGGCAGTCCGTGCTGCAGCGAGGGGCGCTACAACCACAAGCCGAGTAAGAAAATGTACAATCGCGAACACCTTTTGGAAGCTGCGGGGACGCCGATGCCTCTGACCGAAACCGAACAATCCGTGCTGATGCGGATCGTGGACCGCCACGCCGCCGACGCGACGCAACTTGTGCAAATTCTCCGAGAAGTTCAGGCGTCGTTCCGGCACATTCCCGCCGACGCGATGGACTCGCTGGCCGCTGCCTTGGGAATCGAGCGTGCACAAGTGCAGGCAGTCGCCGAGTTCTACACTTTTTTTTCCACCAAGCCGCGCGGGCGCTATGACATCTTGATCAGTGATTCAATCACCGATCACATGCTGGGCAGCCGCGAGATCGCCGCGTACCTGAGCGAAAGACTCGGTATCCAGCCGGGCGAGACCCGGTCCGACGGTCAGGTCAGCTTCGACTACACATCCTGCACCGGGATGTGCGAACAGGGCCCGGCGGGACTGGTCAACGGGCTGACGCTGACGCAACTGACTCGCGAGCGCATCGACCGGATCGTCGATCTGGTCAACGCAGGGACGCCAGTGACTCAGTGGCCGCGCGAGTTTTTCGCGGTGAAAGACAACATCCGTCGCGCCGACCTGATCCTGAAAACCGAGCTGAAGCCTGGCAGCGCGTTGAAGTGGTCGAATACGCGCGGGGCAGACTCGACGCTGGCCGAAATCGAGAAATCTGGTCTGCGGGGACGCGGCGGCGCCGGGTTCAGTACCGGCATGAAATGGAAATTCTGCCGCCAGGCGAAGTCCGGCCCCGCGGATGCGCCGGCGGAACGCTACGTCGTCTGTAATGCGGACGAAGGCGAACCGGGCACGTTCAAGGATCGTGTGCTGCTACAGAGTTACGCCGACCAGGTGTTCGAGGGTATGACTTTGTGCGGACGCGTGATCGGGGCGCGGCAGGGCTATCTCTACTTGCGCGGTGAATATCTGTACCTGGGCGATCATCTCGACCGGGTGCTGCAGGAGCGTCGGCGAAACCACCTGCTCGGCTCGAATATCCTCGGGGAACCGGGATTCGATTTCGACATCGAGGTGCGAATCGGCGCCGGCGCCTACATTTGCGGCGAGGAATCGGCGCTGATCGAGTCGCTGGAAGGGAAGCGCGGGGTACCGCGCAACCGGCCGCCGTATCCGGTGACCCACGGCTACCGCAACAAGCCGACCGTGGTCAACAACGTCGAGACGTTCGCCGCGGCGGCACTGATCGGGCTGAAAGGCGGTGCCTGGTTCGCCGACGTCGGTACCGAAAAGTCGAAGGGAACGAAGATCCTGAGCATTTCCGGCGATTGCGCGAAACCGGGCATCTACGAGTATCCATTCGGGACGTCGATCCGGAAGATTCTCGACGACTGCGGGGCGACCAACACGCTGGGCCTGCAGATCGGCGGTCCCTCCGGCATTTTCATCTCCGATCGCGAGTTCGATCGTGTGCTCGGGTTCGAGGACCTGCCGACCGGCGGATCGTTCATGATTTTCGATCGCACCCGCGACATCCTCGAGATCGTCCGCAATTTCACGCACTTCTTTGCCCATGAGAGCTGCGGATTCTGCACGCCGTGCCGGGTGGGCACCTCGCTGCTGAGGAACCAGCTCGACAAGCTCTGCGCCGGACACGGCGCCAAGGGGGATCTCGTCGAATTGACTCACATTTCCAAGCTGGTGAAGAACACCAGTCACTGCGGGCTGGGACAGACGGCTGCCAATCCGATCCTGAGTACGCTGGAACGGTATCCAGAACTCTACGAGCAGCGGTTGAGAGCGAAGGCTTTCGAGCCGGGTTTTGACCTGGACGGTGCCCTGGAGGTCGCCCGCCGGATGGCCGGGCGCGATGATGCCCACGCTCATTTGGAACAGGAGGCAGTGCTGTGACTGCGCACACCATCACGATCGACGGTCAACAAGTTCCTTTCATCGAAGGGCAAACGATCATCGAGGCGGCCACCGCCGCCGGGGTCTATATCCCCCATCTATGTCACAACCCAGAGTTCACTCCGCACGGCAGTTGCAAACTGTGCACGGTGAAGGTCAACGGCCGGAACTGCTCGGCCTGCACCTTCCCCGCGGTCGATGGCCAGGAGGTGCTGAACGACACGGAAGAACTGAACGAGACCCGCCGCGCCATCACGCAGATGCTGTTCGTCGAGGGTAACCATTTCTGTCCCTCGTGTGAGAAAAGCGGGAATTGCCAGCTGCAGGCGGTTGGCTATTTCCTGAACATGCTGGACGCGCATTTCCCGTTCTTTTATCCGAGTCGGGAAGTCGATGCATCGCATCCGGAGGTGATGCTCGACCGGGACCGCTGCATACTCTGCGAACTCTGCGTTAGAGCGAGCCGAGACGTCGACGGCAAAAATGTCTTCGCACTGTCCGGCCGCGGTATCCACACGCATTTGATCGTCAACTCCACCAGCGGGAAACTGGCTGACACCGAGATCTCGGTGGATGACAAGGCGGTTCATGTCTGTCCGGTCGGGGCGATTCTGGTGAAGCGCACCGGCTTCGAAGTGCCGATCGGTCAACGTATTTACGACCATCAGGACATCAGCGAGGTGAGTCTCGCGATGGAAGAATCGGTCGCGGGAGAGAGCCATGGCGGATAAGATCAAAGTCGCGACGACGTCGCTCGCCGGTTGCTTCGGCTGTCATATGTCGTTTTTGGATATCGACGAGCGGATTCTGGATTTGGCGCAAATCGCGGAATTCGATCGTTCGCCGCTGACCGACATCAAGCAGTGCAGCGACCATGTCGATATCGGCCTGGTCGAAGGCGGTTTGTGTAATTCGGAGAACGTGCACACGCTTCGGGAATTCCGCAAGTCCTGCAAGATCCTGGTCGCCGTGGGCGCCTGTGCGATCAATGGCGGACTGCCGGCGATGCGCAATCACATTCCGCTCGAGGAATGTCTCGAAGAGTCCTATCTGGACGCGGTCGGTGTCGAGAACCCGCAAATTCCCAACGACGTCGAGTTACCGCTGCTGCTGAACAAGGTGCATCCGATTCATGAAGTGGTCAAGGTCGATTACTTCCTGCCGGGATGCCCGCCGTCAGCCGATGTGTTCTGGAAATTCCTGACCGACCTCGCCTCGGGCCGAGAGCCCAGCCTGCCTTACGAACTGGTACACTATGATTAAAAAATGAGGTCGCGAACCCTGCAATTCGGCGAAATCCGGGGTTCGGTCCTTGTTCATAAGTCTACCGGCGTAACGGGTGTGGTTTCGACCGCGGCCGTTACGCCGGTTTCTGCTGTTTAACGAGTCGAAAAGTATGGATTGGACTGCGCTGCTCAATGCGCTGATTCTCGGTGTGGTCGAAGGACTGACGGAGTTCTTGCCGATCTCGAGCACCGGCCACCTAATCCTGGTCGGCGAGCTGCTCGATTTCAACACCGAAAAGGGAAAGCTGTTCGAGATTTTCATCCAGTCCGGGGCGATCCTTGCCGTCTGCTGGGAGTATCGAGCCCGTTTGGGCCGTGTGCTGAAGGGTTTGACGTCCGACGCCTGGGCGCAACGCTTCGTGGTGAACGTGGTGGTCGCTTTCGTTCCGGTCGCCATCCTCGGCCTGCTCTTCGGCAAAGCCGTGAAACAGCATCTGTTCCATGCGGTACCGGTGGCATCGGCATTCATCATCGGCGCCTTGGTCATCCTCTGGGCCGAGCGGCGGGAACATCGCATTACCGTGCACTCGGTCGATGACATGACATGGCGCGATGCGCTGAAGCTGGGGTTGGCCCAGACCTTAGCGCTGATCCCGGGCACCTCCCGCTCGGGGGCGACGATCATCGGGGGATTGCTTTTCGGCCTTTCCCGCAAAGCGGCGACCGAGTTCTCGTTCTTCCTCGCGATACCGACGCTGTTCGCGGCGACCGCCTACGATCTGTACAAGACCCGCCATCTCCTGTCGACCGATGACCTCGGGGTATTCGGCGTCGGCTTCGTGGCTGCTTTCATCAGCGCCTTTCTTGCGGTGCGCGCTCTGCTGCGCTACATCACGCGGCACGATTTCACCGCGTTCGCCTGGTATCGTATCGTGTTCGGCGTCATCGTGCTGTTGACCGCTTATTTCGGCTGGGTCGACTGGTCGGTCTAGCCGCTGCTGCCGCAACTGGGGACGTATTTCAGCCTTCCCTTGAAAAGGATCGAGACCGGCACCAGTTCTCTCGCGTAGGCATGTCGTGCATGCGACAGGCGCGCTGCGATGGTTCCACCGGGGGCGAGCAGCTGCATGGGTTTCACCTCAATGGTCTGGTGGTTCAGTTTCAATGGAAATCGTCATGTATCTGCTGTTTCTCAGCGCCGGCTTCGGCCTGGGAATTCTTGTCAGCATCAGTTTCTTTCTCCGCCGTTTGGAAGCGTTGAGTCAACAGCCCGTCACGTTGCCTGCGCCGCAGGTCCAGGTCAACGTCAGCGCGGAACTGGTCGCGCGCTATCTGGACTCCTTCAATTTGGTTGCCATCCCCAAGGACCTCGTGGTCGCGACCGACGAAGCGGTTACCAGGCATTGAGTCGCCATCCCGCGATAGCGCGTCCCAACCCAACGCATCACAAGAAGCGGTGCCGGCCGGTGTGATCCGGGTTGTCTGATCGGCGGGTGGGCTTGCTAAGTTGCCTATCCCAGGTTGCATTCGCTCCGTGAATTCTCTATAAGAAGCGGCGGAAAGACTCAGCGGCGGGACTGCTTGGACCCCGACGAAAGCCGGTAATTTCGGCACGAAGTGGTGTGCGGTTTGCTTGGGTCGCTGCTCGGCCGGCTGTGTCGACTGGGCGAGTGCATCGGCGCTGCAGCATCTGTTCCGACATCCAAAGTGTTACATCAAGAAATGCCAATTTGGCCATTTTCGAGGAGTGAGCAATGTTGAATCTCAAAATTCGATCGTTAGCCAGTGCGTTAGCGATTGCGGGGTCCTCGGCCGCGATGGCGGTCGAGTGGCAGGCGCTGCCCGGGAAGGCTCCGGAACCGGCGGACAACCCGACGACGGTCGCCAAGGCCGAACTGGGGAAAATGCTTTACCACGACCCGCGGCTGTCCTCCACCGGAACCGTGTCTTGTGCGTCCTGCCATAACGTCATGTCGGGAGGCGACGATAGCCGCGGCGGTTCGGTCGGCGTGAAAGGTCAGGTCGGCGGGCGCAGCGCGCCGACGGTGTGGAATTCGGCGTTCAACTCGGTGCAGTTCTGGGATGGCCGCGCGCCCAGCCTCGAGGCGCAGGCCAAAGGGCCGGTGACCAACCCCGGCGAAATGGGTATGAAAAGCTGGGATGATGTCGTGGTGCGCTTGAAAGCCATTCCGGGTTACCGGCAGGCGTTCGCGGCCGCATTCGGCGGCGAAGATGCGATCAACGTCGACAACGCCGCCAAAGCGATTGCGGCTTACGAACGAACGCTGATTACGCCAAACAGCCCTTATGACAAATACGTCAGCGGTGACAAGGGTGCACTGAATGAACAGCAGGTCCGGGGCATGAACACGTTTGCCGAGGTCGGCTGCGTTTCCTGTCACAGCGGGCCCGCCTTCAATGGACCGACGCTGCCGGAAGGGACTGGTTTCTTCATGAAGTTCCCGACGTATGAGAACGGCGCCTTGGAGGCTCAGTACGATTTCAAGAAGGACGTCGGCCGGTTCGAGGTGACTAAGCAGGAGGCCGACAAGGACATGTACAAGGTACCGACGCTGCGCAATATCGCGCTGACCGCACCGTACTTCCACAACGGCAAAGTGATGGCGCTGAACGACGCGGTCATGATCATGGCCAAGACGCAGTTGAACAAGGATCTGACATCGCAGCAAACGGATGACATCGTTGCGTTCCTGAACGCGCTGACCGGCGAGTTCCCGAAACAGGAAATGCCGCGTCTGCCGGCCTACCCGAACAACACCTTCGCGTACGAGTAAACTGAGGATCACGCCCGGTCGGGCCCGTCCTTCGGATCGAAGGGTAGCAGCGGATTGATCCGCTGCTACCCTCCGGGACACCGCCGCTGCACGGTCGGCTTAAAACCCTGATCAAAACAGATAGATCGGACAGGCGGCAATCCGCTCATCGATCATACGCTTGAGTTCCCCGAATTCCGGACTGTCGATGGTCTTGAAGCGCTGCTGGAACTCCGCGGTCTTCAGATGCTCCGGCAGATCACTGATCGATGGCATGAACAGCGATTCGTCGGTGACGGAGCTGAGAGAATTCTGCAGTTTTCTGGCCGTTTCGACCGAGCGCACCGCAAATTTTCCAAAATGGGCGCCTGCGCGGTCGGCGGCGAGATCGGTGAAACTAAAGCCGCTGCCGCTGTGCGTGTCATTGATTTCCTTGGCCAGGCCGACGACATCCGCCAGAGTCTTCGTTCCCGAAACCGCCAGCGCCGCGGAAGTCACGAAATGCTGGGCCAGGTCGACGCGGCGGTTCAACAGCGCTTGCCGCACCGGGACCGGCGCCTCAGGTCGTCGCCAGCCGATCATGGCCGTTACGTCCCGTCCATTCAGATAGGCGTTCAAGACCAGAATCAGTGCCCGGTTCTCCTCCACCGGCTCGCCTTCCGGAACGGAACGGTCCCGTGCCACCGCAAACAGCGCCTGCATCAGGCTCGACAGCCGCACATAACGCTTCACCTCAGGCCGAGTGACCACTTCCAGCAGAGAGCGGTAATACGCCTGCATACGCTCCCTCAGCGCGACGTCCGTCACCAGGTCGTCGGCGCGGGCCAGCGCTTCCCGGTTCCAGTCGAACTCCACCCGCACGTTGTCGTCCATGATACGGACTTGGCGCACGACCTCGTCGGCGATTTGCCCAAAACGGGCGAACGGTCCGAAATGCGCAGTCGCCTGCAGCAGCCAGCCAACCAGAGGGCGCGGCACCGCCAAGTGTCCTATCTTGAGATGCTGGACGACCGCGTCGGGCTCGGCATCATCGACGATCAGGCGGACATTCAAGTAAAGGTCCAACGCTTGCCAAGGCATCTTGATGACCGCTTCCATGCGCAGGCGTCGGTCTTTAACCGAGGACTGCGCGTAGGCTTCGAGGCGCTTTCTGGAGAATGCATAGTTGGCGATCGTATCGAGATCACCCGGGGTCAGCGAGACGATTTTTCTTGTCCCCGCACGCTGAGTGTTCGGTACGGAATTGCGCAGGAGGGTATTTGTTGCCTTCAACGTGTCCGGCGGATTCGCGGCTGAGATATGGAAACTCGGTGTTCTCGACAGGACTACGGACAGCAGCAACGCCACCACCAGTAATCCGATGCCGCAGGCACGCAAAAGCGTTCCGAAAAATGGACTCCATCGGCGCCAGGCCGAGCGGTAAGAGTCAGCTGCGGGATTCAACGGTCAACCTTCGGTGTTCCCCGGGATGGATGTACAGCGATGCCGAGACGGGCAGGCGCCGAGATAATTGGATGCACCATGTCAGGTTAGGCCAAGTGCACCGGACAGCCGTCGTTTGCCGAACCGCGCAGTTACCGCCGTTCGCTCTCAGTGATCGCTGAAATAGATGTCTCCGTAGTACGCCACAGCGCGGCACCCGGAGTTGTCGGTATCCGACATCAAGGCCACCGCGTCGATCCGATCGATCACTTCACCGAAGAAATTCTTCAGATCTTCCCGCACATTCCTTTTT
>JALORT010000471.1 GCA_025458755.1 Methylotetracoccus sp. | reverse complement strand
GCCACCGGTGATAGAAATCGGCAAACCAGGGTAGTCGCATCAGCGCTGGACGGGTCAGCACGAAGACGCGCGCCACCAGCGTGGTCGCCGCGAGTTTCGCAATTCCTAACAGCAGTGGACCCGAGACGGTGCGGCCTTGCCCAATCAACCACAGCGCCGCGAGATTCACCGGTAGCAGCACGACGGAGGGCAAGGCGAAAACCAGTAACGCGGCAGCCGGCGGCAGTGCGGCGATGCGGCGCTCCACCCAAGCCACGGCGGGCCACTGGGCCAGCTGCGCCATGAAGCGCTGTAATGGCTCCCAGCCCCATTCCTCGAACAGGATCACCAGCGCCAGCAGCCACTCCAGCGGAACGGCGAGCCGGCGCAGCAGCCGGGACCTCCCGGACGCAGTCTGAAGTTCGGTCACCTTCAAACCACCTCGGAAGGCGTTGCCTCGATCGGTCCGTGGTTGCTTGAATGCAGCCGAGCCGATTCGTGGCCCAAAGATCGAACCGAATCGTGTCCTGACGCGCGCGAATTCACTGCGGCCGTGTGCTCGAAGCTACGCCGGGAGGGAATCTGGCGAACATCTTGCGTACACCTTCCTCCATCGATTTCCTCACGGTCTCCGGCCTACGGGAGATGATGTCCGAGGCGGTGCCGCGCCAGACTGCATTCCTGCTGTTCACATCGTACAGGTCGATAACCAGGGTCCCTACCGTGTAATTCACCACCCGCGCCGACATCATCATCGGCCCACCCATACCCCATCCCTGCCAACCGGGGCCCCAGTTGTTGTGCATCGTATCGACCCACTGACCGTCGCGTTCGGTCACACTGGCTGCTAATGCCGTCTGAGCCTGCTGTTCAGGGACTTTTCGCCAACCCCTGGCAAAAAGCTGCCCATCCACCGCTGTCACGATGCGACCATCCATCAACGAGTTCGAGGTTCGCGGAAATCTCTTCCAGTAGTAGGTCGAGTAGCGCGAAAAGTCGACCGACGCGTCATGATCGGTCCGGACGTCGACCGCCGAGCAGGCGCTCAGCAAGAGCGCGGCGGCGCCTAACAGTTTACCGGCGTGGTTCATGCGATGGACTCCTTATGACGTCGTGACCCGAAGGCCGAATGTTGCCTCTGTGGCGTTAGACTACCTAGCGCCGCGAGCTTGTTCAATGCCGGTTCCGGATCGGGGCTACTGTGAAGCGTTGATGTCGGCGATCCGTGTCGCCGGGGGGACGGCGCGATAGAATGCGAACGCACTCGCTTGCGCTACTACGAAGGCTGGATCAGCCACCCGGTTCAGCGCGTAAGCGCATAGAACATCTTTACCCATCAGGTCCCGCTATGTTTCGACGATGGACGGCGTTATTCGTTGCGCTGCAGTTGGCCGGCTGTCAGCCGACCGTTCGCTTGATGCCCGCACCGGCGGTGTTTGCCAGCGGTGAGCACAGCCCTTTCGCCGTCAATCCCGCGCTCGAAAGGACCAACCGCATCCAGGTCTTCTACGCGACCAACCGGTTGCCGTTGGGTCCCCGCGGATCACGTGTCTACACGATCCTGGCGGGTCCTACCTTGTATCTCGGTACCGCCCTGGTGCGCATCGGCCCATCCGAAAAGAGCTGGGAATCGCTGTATACATTGTCCACCGGGCCCGCCGAGGGCCGTCGCCCGGAGCTGAATCTGGAAATACTGGATGAACAGGCCACGATCAGAGGCAGTGAGGCGCCGGACATGGTGACACCGGAAGTGCAGCGGTTTTTCGAGACCGTCAACGCTGCGCTCGGAGAGAGCCTCGCCAAGGACCTGACGATCTACGTTCACGGCGCGAACTCCAACATCGCTGTCGCGGCTGCCCAGGCCGCGCAGTATCGGCACTTCACCGGACGCAATGCCGTGGTGTTGCTGTTCGCATGGCCATCCGCGGAAAGCGGCCTCCGCTATTTCACCGACGTCCAGAATGCCCGCCTTTCCGTACCGGTATTCGCGCGTCTGGTCGATCTGCTGGCACGGCACACCACGGCGGAACACATCAACGTACTGGCCTACAGCGCTGGGTCGCAGGTCGTGAGCCCGGGACTGGCCGCTCTCAAGGGACTGCGCCAAGGTAACGGCGGCATCAGGCTGGGTGAGGTCTACTTCGCCGCGCCGGACGTCGCGTTCCCGGCCTTCGTCGCGCAGCTACCGCACTATATCGGCTTGACGCGCCGCGTGACCGTGTCGGTGAACCTCGACGACGCCGTTCTAGGCATCTCACAAAGGTTCCAGGGGGTTTCGCGGTTGGGCAAACCCGACCCCTCCGAACTTTCCGAGGAGGACTCGCGCTGGCTGGTCGAGGCTTCGGAACGGATGAACTTCGATCTCATCTCGGTAAAACCCGAAGTGATCCCGGGACTCAGCCGTCGTTCGCACTCGTACTGGTACGATCACCCGTGGGTCAGCAGCGATGTGATGATCAAACTGCTCTTCCATATTCCGCCCGCCGCACGCGGCCTGGAGCAGAACTGGACAGCACAGCGTTTTCGGTTCTGGACATTCCCGCCGGACTACGACCGGCGAGTGACCGATATCATGCGCAAGCTTCGTCTGTCTTTGTTTCGCCCGGCAGCCCCGGAGGATGCCAACGGCGCCGGCAGCAAGCACTAGCCATGGCCACACTATCCGCCGTTGAGCCCTTCGCAGATCCGCCATCGCCTGGCAGG
>JALORT010000470.1 GCA_025458755.1 Methylotetracoccus sp. | reverse complement strand
AGGATGTCGCGCTGCGCTTGGTCGCGGATCCACTCACGTTTCAGATTGTCGTTGATCGGAAACACCACTGACATTGTGTCCACATTGGCAATGACCGTGGTTTCTGGCACACCTGGACGATTCCGTTCACCTAGCGCGACTGTGACAAGCTGTTTGAGTGTCGGGGTAGAAGTGGGCGTTTGCGGCATCCACCTGCAATTTCATGTCGCTGATATACACGCGGCACGGCCCGCCGCGCAGATGCGCCTTGAGCAGGCTGGCGACATTGAGCGACACGGTGACATGGGCGTCCCGCGCCCCCACCATGGCGTACACGGGATACACCAATCCGTCCAGATATTCATGCTTCTCGGTTTGGGTCTTCTCCCATTCCAGAAACTCGTCGCATGTCATGCGCAAAACGGGTTGCGGAACTCCCATAGTCGTTTCATTCCTCAAAACATGTGGCGATCGAAGATTACGATGTCGTCGCTGACGGTCGACCGGCATTCATTACGAGCCTCGACATTGTTGGAGAGCCCTTGCATCACCTAGATCGCTGAGCGCTTGTCACGATGGCCCGCAGACCTTTGGTCAAACGCCGCACGCCTTCGAGGGCGGTGCCTGCGTCCAAGGCTCCGTAGGCCACCCGGAGGTAACAGCCTTGCTCCAGCCCGAACGCGGTGCCGGGAATCACCGCGACCCCGTGCTCCCGGATCAGACGCTCGGCCACGGTCAGGGAATCGAGCGGGGTGTCTGTGTGGATCAGGACGTAAAACGCGCCTTGCGTGCGCGGGACTCTGCAGAACTCGCGGATGTCTTCGAGTTCACGCAAGACGATTTCACGAACGCTCCGCGTCACCGCCAGTTGCTCGCGGCAGTACGACGACCCCACCTGAAGCGCGCCGAGGGCGGCAACTTGCGAGATCAGCGGGGGGCAAATCAGATTCGTGTCCTGCACTTTCAGCACCGCCGAATAGAGGTGCGCCGGAAAGACCATGTAACCGATCCGCCAACTGGCAAACCCGTAGGCCTTTGACAGCGAAAACAGAGAGATCGTGTGCTGCTCGGAGTGCGGGATGGAGCCGGGCGAGAAGTGCGCGGCTTCATCGTACACGAAGTTTTCGTATGCCTCGTCACTGAGGTGATACAGGCCGCGCTCGTGACAAAGTGCGTTGACGGCGCGTAGCGCCGGCTCCGGATAGACCGCTCCGGTGGGATTGTTCGGCGAGATGGTGACCACGGCTTTGGTCCGTGGCGTCACCGCGGCTTCGATCCGGTCGACGTCTACCTGATAATTCGACCCGGTCGCCACCGGCACTGGTACGCAGTTCAACATGCGCAGCGCCATTTCCTGATTGAAGTAGTAGGGCAGCGGCAGGATGACCTCATCGCCCGGATCGGTGATGGCCAGCACGGCATTCAGAAATCCCATATTCGCGCCGGCGGTCACTACGATCCGGCGTCCTGCCTCGGTTCCGGAAATTCCGTTCTCCGCCAGCAGTTTCCGCCGGATCAAGTCGAGCAGCGGCGGGATGCCTTGTGCTGGCCCATAGCGATGGTGCGAAGGATCGCGGCCGAACTGTTCAATCGCGCTCTTGGCCTCGGCGGGCGGCCCGTACCAGGCGACGCCCTGGCCCAACGAGATGCAGCCTGGATGGGCCCGGATCAGCTCGGCGATCTGCGGTATCACCGGCGTCTGGACCGCCAGCATCCTGCGGCTGGCGGAGAACGATGGCTTGGACGTCATTCGCGGTTGGCCTGGAACTGCCTCTGCGCGCGACGCCTGCCGCGGTTCGGGCGTGCGATCACGGTGCGGCTCATGTGGCTGATGCCATGCTCAGTTCTGCACACGCTGACGTGACCGCCGCGACGTGCAAGGCAGCGCCCGGCATGGTATTGTTTACTCCGACCGAAGAGGCTCGGGGGCATTACCAGCCGGCGCAGCGCAAGTCGCTGCCGAATCATGTGCTGATACCGGGTTTGGTCAACGCCCATACCCACGCCGCGATGTCCCTGCTGCGCGGGATCGCCGATGACCGGCCGCTGCGGGAGTGGCTGCAGGACCATATCTGGCCGCTGGAACAGAAGTGGGTTACGGATACCTTTATCCGGGACGGGGTGGATCTCGCACTCGCCGAAATGATCCGGGGCGGGGTGACCTGCTTCAACGACATGTATTTTTTTCCGGAAGTCACGGCGCGGCAATCCATCCGTGCCGGTTTCCGCGCCTGCGTCGGCATGATTCTGATCGACTTCCCGACCAATTGGGCATCGTCTCCGGAGGAGTATTTCGCCAAGGGGCTGGCGCTCCACGACGCGATGCGTCATGAACCGTTGATCACGACACTGTTCGCGCCCCATGCGCCCTACTCGGTGTCGGACCCGGTTCTGCTCCGGATGCGGACGCTGGCGGCGGAGCTGGACTGTCCGGTCACCATCCACCTCCACGAGACCGCGCACGAGATTGAGGAGAGCCGCCAGCACTACGGTATGCGGCCACTGAAGCGCCTGCAGCAATTGGATTTGGTCGGGCCGCAATTGGTCGCCGTGCACATGACCCAACTGGATGTAGCGGAAATCACCGAGCTTGCGGAAGCCGGCGCCACCGTCGTGCATTGTCCGGAATCGAATCTGAAACTCGCCAGCGGCTTCTGTCCGGTTCATGCCCTGTTGGAAGCGGGGGTCAACGTCGCGCTCGGTACGGACGGCCCGGCCAGCAACAATGACCTCGACCTGATGGGCGAGATGCGGACCGCCGCGCTGTTGGCCAAAGCCGTGGCCGGCGACGCCGCCGCGCTGCCGGCCCATACGGCGCTGCGCATGGCCACCCTGAACGGCGCGGCAGCCCTCGGCCTCGGCTCGGAGATCGGCTCGCTGGAGATGGGCAAATATGCCGATGTGGCGGCTGTCCGTATGAACGACATCGAAACCTTGCCGCTCTACGACCCCATCTCGGATCTGGTCTACTCCGCGAGCAGACATCAGGTGACGGATGTCTGGATCGCCGGCCGCCAGGTGCTGAACGAGCGCGAACTCACCACCCTCGACGTCGGCGAAATTCGCCAAAAGGCAAAAACCTGGCGGACCAAACTAATGAATCGGGCTTAGGACCAGCTTCATGCAGACCGGAACTAACGTACATCACGGCGAAATCGAGAAATTCGGCGGCAAGGCGCACGACTGGTGGAACCCGCAGGGCGAACTCCGAACCCTGCACGCGGTGAATCCGCTCCGGATGCAATTCATCCGCGGCCATGCTGATCTCGCAGGAAAATCGATCGTCGACGTCGGTTGCGGCGGCGGCATTCTCAGCGAGGCGCTGGCTTACGCCGGCGGCGACGTGCTGGGCATCGATCTCAGCGAGGAAGTCCTGCAGGCGGCCGAGAGCCATGCCACGGAGACCGGGCTCGCGGTGACCTATCGACATATCAGTGCCGAGGACCTGGCCGCGGAACGTCAGGCCGGCTTCGACGTCGTCACCTGCATGGAAATGCTGGAACATGTGCCGGAACCCGAATCGGTGGTCCGTAGCTGCGCCCGTCTGGTCAAGCCCGGCGGCCGAGTCTTCTTCTCGACGCTGAACCGCAATCTGAAATCCTATCTGCTCGCGATCGTCGGTGCTGAATACGTGCTCCGGATGATTCCGCGCGGAACGCACCAGTTCGAGACGTTCATCCGGCCGTCCGAGCTGTGCCAATGGGCGCGGAACGCGCATCTCGACCTGCTCGGCTTCGAAGGGATCGGCTACAACCCGCTGTCGAAACAGTTCACCCTGGGCAAAGACCTCGGCGTGAACTATCTTGCCGCGTTCCAACGTGCCGGAGATTGAGCAAGGTGCCTGCCAAGTCCGAAATCTGCGGCGTTTTGTTCGACCTCGACGGCACGCTGCTCGATACCGCGCCGGACCTCATCTTCGCCGTGAACAGTGCGTTGCGGGAAGTCGGACTGCCGGAATCGTCGGACGCCGAATTGACCCCGCTGATCTCCCGAGGTGCGCCGACCATGCTCCGGCGCGGCCTCGGCGGGTCCATGGAACCGTTCGAGCCGCTGTTGGAGCGGATGCTTGATCTCTATCAAAGCAACGTCGCGGTACACACCCGCTTGTTCCAGGGCATGGACCGGGTGCTGGACTCCCTGGATCGGGCGTCGATTCCCTGGGGCATCGTCACCAACAAACTGTCGCGCTTCACGGATCCGCTGATCCGGGCTCTTCGGCTCGACCAGCGCACCCCTTGCGTCATCAGCGGCGACACCACCCGCGAGCGCAAGCCGCATCCGCTCCCCTTATTGGAAGCCTGCAAACGCATCACGCGCGATCCGGCGGGTTGTCTGTTCGTGGGCGATGCGCTGTCGGATGTCGAGGCCGGGCGGCGAGCCGGGATGTCCACCTTGGCCGCGGTCTACGGCTACCTCGCCGAGGACGATCAACCGGAACAGTGGGCCGCCGATGGCCTGATCGGACATCCGGAAGAACTGATCCCCTGGCTGACCGGTGTAGCACGGCCCGCAGCACGCTCATGAGCGGGAGACTTTCACAGCGGGTGTTCTTGGTATCGGGTGCCGCCGGCACGCTGGGACGGGCGGCAGCC
>JALORT010000066.1 GCA_025458755.1 Methylotetracoccus sp. | reverse complement strand
TTTAGATGGCGAACGAAAAACGTCAAGAGGCACTCGACGGCGCAGAACACCGAAGCGGCTAAGCTCGGCGCCGCCTGCGAACAACCGCCACCGCTATGAGTTTGGCCGCGGTCACAGCGGCTGTAGCCCGTAAAGCGGATTCGGAGCGTAGCGAAAATCCGCCGAAGCCGCATCGCCGCCCCATCAAGACCCGAAACAACCGACCCGCGGACAACGCGCGCTGCACGATGGAACCCTGCGGCGGCCCCTCTCCCGAATCATGGCGGATTGCTGTGCGAATCCGCCGTACGGCTGTCCCGCCCGCGGAGATCGCCGGTCCGCCAGACCAAACCACGACATCCGCTTGACCACAATTGGCGCGGGGCTCAGGCCGGGACTTTACACCTTGCCCTGATGCTGGACCGGGGCCGTCCAGTAGCGTATGCCGGTCCCCGTGAAGTCCTGCTGCAGCCGGCTGAGCAGCGTGTCCGCCGCGGATTGGGGCACACAGATCTCGAAGCGAACCTGACGCTTGCGTCCGCTGACCTGTTCGGCCAGCGTCAGGCCTGCCAGCTCGCTGGAATGACCGCTGACCGGAAAACTGGTAAAGCCGCTGCCGTTTTCGAGGTTCAGCAGCCAGTCGACGATCGTCTCCTCCAGCGCCGGCGGGACGGTCAGCGCGATGAGGCAATAGGTTTCATCCACGGCCGGAAGCCCCACTGTCGCCGAAGCGGCGATACAGAATCGGCAGGATGATCAGCGTCAGCAGCGTCGAGGTCATCAGTCCGCCGACGCCGACGATGGCCAGTGGTCTTTGTATTTCCGAGCCCGGCCCGGTTGCATACAGCAACGGGATCAAGCCGAACGCCGCGATGCTGGCGGTCATCAGGACCGGACGCAGCCGGCGGACCGCGCCGGTCACGACGACTTCCTCCATGCTCATTCCCAGCGCCCGCAAACGGTTGAAGTAGGTCACCATCACCACGCCGTTGAGCACGGCGATGCCCAGCAGCGAGATAAAACCGACCGATGCGGAGACGGACAAGTATTCGCCCGCCCACCAGAGGCCGAACACGCCGCCGATCAATGCCAGCGGAATATTGGACAGCACCAGCGCGGCCTGCCGCACCGAGCCGAACGTGGCGAACAGCAGCAGGAATATCAGCCCGATCGACACCGGGATCACTAACGCCAGCCGGGCGGCGGCGCGTTGCTGATTCTCGAATTGGCCACCCCAGGCGATGAAGTAGCCTTGCGGCAGTTCAATTCGCTCGGCGACGGCGGAGCGTGCCTCATCGACGAAACCCACCAGATCCCGCCCCTGAACGTTACTGCGCACGACGGCGAAACGCTGGCCACGTTCACGGGCAATCGACACCACGCCTTCGACCCGTTCGATCTTGGCCACGGCCGAGAGCGGCACGCGAGCGCCGCTCGGCAGGGTGATCTGCAGCGTCGAAAAATGGGAGGCATCACCGGCACCGCGCAGCAGCAGCGGCGTCCGCTGAATGCCTTCCTGCACGATGCCGAGCCTGAGACCCTCGATCTGGGCGCGGAGCATCTGTTCCAGCGTGTCGCCGTCGAGCCCGAGGCGGCCGGCGGCTAGCCGGTCGATCTGGACCTGGAGATATTGCATGCCCTGGTTGCGTGCGGTAAACACATCGGACGAACCTGGGATGTTATGCAGCAGGTCCGCGATTTCCCGCGCCTTGGTGTTCAGCACGTTGAGGTCCGGGCCGTACAGCTTGATCGCGACATCGCCGCGCACCCCGGAGAGCATCTCAGTGACGCGCATCTGGATCGGCTGCGTAAAGCCGTAGGCGATGCCCGGGATCGTCGTTAGCACCTTGCGGATATCCTCGATCAATTCTTCCTTTGAATCCATCCGCCATTGTTCGCGAGGCTTCAGCACCATGAACGTGTCGGTTTCATTGAGCCCCATCGGATCGAGACCGATCTCGTCGGCGCCGACGCGCGCGACGATCCGCGTGACTTCGGGGACGTGGTCCATGATCGCTTTCTGAATGCGGCGGTCCAGCCGCACCGATTCGTCCAGCGTGATCGATGGCAGCTTCTCCACTTGGACGATGATGTCGCCTTCGTCCATGGTTGGCATGAAGGTCTTGCCGATACGGGAATACGCGATAGCCGTCGCGAGCAGCAGCAGCGCCGCGCCGACGACGACCCACCGGCTGTGCCGGAGGCAGTAGACCAGCGCCGGCTGATAAAGCTCGTGAAGTTTTCGCGCGAGCCAGGGTTCCCGATGCGGCGTACGGCCCATCACGAACGAGGCCAAGACCGGGATAACGAACAGCGACAGCAGCAGGGAACCGCTCATCGCGAACACATTGGTGAACGCCACCGGGCGGAACAGCTTCCCTTCAAGCCCTTCGAGAGTCAACAGCGGAACGAACACGATACCGATGATCATCGACCCCGAGACGACCGGCGCGGCGACTTCACGCATTGCGCGGTAGATCAGGTGCAGGCGCGGCATTCGGGCCGATTTCTCGGGATCTGACAGATGGGTGGTGATGTTCTCCACGACCACCACCGCCGGGTCGACCAGTTTGCCGATCGCGATCGCGAGGCCGCCGAGACTCATCAAGTTGGCCGTCAGGTCGAATTGGCGCATCAATAGGAAAGTGAACAACGCCGCGAGGGGCAGGATCGCGGCCACCGTCAGCGCGGCCCGAATGTCGCCGAGAAACAGCATCAGCAAAATGATCACGAGCACGGTGGCTTCTTTCAGCGCTCCCACCATGGTGGCGATCGCCCGTTCTACCAGCTTGCCGCGGTCGTAGAACGTACGGAGTTCGACCCCGTCCGGCAGTGCGGGTTGAATCTCTTTGATTTTCTGCTGCAAGTCGGCAATCACCTGCCGGGCATTGGCCCCCCTGAGGCTTAACACCAATCCTTCCGACACCTCGCCCTTGCCGTCCTGGCTGACCGCCCCGTAGCGGGTCAGTGCGCCGATCCGGACCTCGGCGACGTCCCTGACGGTAATCGAGGCGCCCTCGCGGTTGGCGACCACGATCGCCCGCGCATCGTCCAGATTGCGGATGCGCCCCTGAGCGCGGACCAGCAGGGCTTCTTCGCCCTCGATCAGACGTCCGGCGCCGTCGTCCCGGTTATTGGACTGCAGCGCCCGGATCAAATCATCGGTGGTGACGCCACGCGAAGTCATGCGGGCGTTGTCGGGGACCACTTCGTAGCTCCGGACCATTCCTCCCAGCGTGTTCACGTCGGCGACGCCGGGTACCGTGCGAAGGGCCGGCCGAATCACCCAGTCCAGCAGGTTGCGGGTTTCCATCAGGTTCAGATCGCCGCCTTCCACGGTGAACATGAACATCTCGCCCAGCGGGGTGGTCATCGGCGCGATGCCGCCCTGCACCCCGTCCGGAATGGAACCCCAGACGCCGTTCAGGCGTTCGGCGACCTGCTGCCGCGCCCAGTAGATATCGGTGCCTTCCGCGAAGTCGATCGTGATATCGGTCAACGCGTATTTGGCGATGGAGCGCAGCATCGTTTGCTTCGGGATGCCCAGCAGCTCCACCTCGATGGGCGCGGTGATGCGGGTCTCGACTTCCTCGGGCGTCATGCCGGGCGCCTTGACAATGATCTTGACCTGGGTCGGCGAGACGTCGGGGAAGGCGTCGATTGGAATGCCGACGACGGCGAGATAACCCCCGCCAGCCAAGAGCAAGGCGAGCACCAGCACCAGGATGCGCTGGGTCAGCGCGAACTCGATCAGGCGCGCCACGCTACTCGCTTTCGCCGATGCCGAGCCAGGCCGCCTTGAGAGCGGCGGTGCCTTGAACTACGACCTCGTCGTCCGGCTGCAGGCCTTCGTGCACGATGACCTCGCGGGCTTCGACGCCCGCGACCGCCACGCGGCGTACTTCAAAGCCCCTGGGCGTGCGGACAAACATGTATTGTTTGCCTGCCTGATTGACCAGGGCCGCGATCGGCAGTCGCGCGATGATGTCGGTACTGGCGTGCGAGATGCCGACCGTGACATTCTGGCCCGGCAGCACCCCCGACGTTTTCCCCTCGATCACCGAGCGGACCAGCACGCTCTGGCTGTTTGGGTTGATGTTGCGGCTGACCTGGGTGATGCGGGCGTTGATTGCCGGGCTGTCCAGGGTAACTTTGTCCCCGATCCGCAGTTCGTGCACGCGCTCCTGCGGCATGTCGATTTCCAGCCATAGCTCTTTCAGGCTGGCGACCTTGAACAGCGGGGTCAAGCTGTCCACCCGTTGACCGGCCACCGCCATCCGCTCCAGCAGCACGCCGTCGATCGGGGAACGCAGTTCGAGGGATTCGCTCAGGCGCCGTGACTGTTCCAGTTGCCGGAGCTGCTGCTCGGACATGCCTGACATCGTCAGGACCTGTTCCGCCTGGCGGAGCTTGGTTTGGGCGATATCGAAGCGGCTCTTGGTCTCCTGCCAGCGCATCCGGGCGATGATCCCTTCGTCCAGCAAGGTTTGATCGCGCTGCAGTTGCCGGTTGGCCAACTCGTATTCGGTGACGGCATCGAGCAGGTCGCGCTGCAGCCCGACCCAGTTCGGGCTCTGCAGTTCAGCCAGGACCTGGCCGGCGCGGACATTGGTTCCGAGTGCGACGTTGACTTTGCTTACGAGCCCCGCCTGAGGCGCACTGACCAGGAACTCATGCTGCGGGGGCACCACGATGCGCCCCGGCGCGCGCGCCAGCGGGAGTGTGTCGACCCGCGTCGGCCGTACGGTGCGGATGCCCAGGTGCTCCGCTTGTTCCGCCCCCAGTTTCACCAGATCGTCCGCCGATGCGGGGTGGAATACCACCAGCACCAGGACGACGCGGAGGACTCGTGTCACGGTGTAATGCCGACGATCTGATTGTAGAGTGCCAGATCGCGCTGCAGCAGAATGGCCCGTTCGCGGGCATCGCGAATGGTCGCCTGCGCGCTGGATTGAATTTTGAGGAAATTGATCAATTCGATCTCGCCCGATTCGAACGCCAAGTGATTCATCTTGATCTGCGTCTCCGCGATTTCGCGGCGGCGCTCGGCGATCTCTAGCAGCGAACGGTTGGTTTCGATACTGCGGCGGATGCCGGCCAACGCCTTGTTCAACTCGCGCAGCAGCGTCTCACGCTCCACGATTTTCTGGTTCAAGGCGATATTGGCTTCGGCAACATACGGCGCATTGAAATCTTCGCCGCCGATCGGGATCTGCAGCACCAGATTGGTCCCGCTGTTCATGGACTCGCCGACGAATGTCCGAGCATGGTTGGTGCCGACCATGATCGAGGGCTGGTTGCCTTGTTTGAAGCGCCGCGTCCAGTCGACCTGTGCCTGAGCCCTTTCGATCATCGCGGTAATGGCGGCGACCGACGGGTGACCCTCTTCGATTTCCTTGATCTTGCTCTGCGTTTCGGCAAACTCGGTGGGCACGCGCTGTAGACGGGTCGCGTTGGTGTAGGCCTGATAGGCCTTGATCAGTTCCAATTCGGCCTGACCGACCAGGGTTTTCTTTTCCAGTGCGTCGCTCTCGGCCATCAGCAGGTCCGAGCGCGAGAGATCGCCGAGCTCGACGCGCCGGGTCACGGTCGCAACCAGCTTCGTAGCCACATCGTAGATTTGTTGCGCCAGTTCGTAGCGGTTTTCGGCCAGCTTGATGTTCCACAACGCGTCGCGGACCACGCCGGCGACTTCATGTTTGACCGCTCGTCCGAACGCCAACGTGCTGCGTACGGCTTCATCGGCGACCCGTTGCCCGCTTTCCTTCTGACCCCACATCCACACCGGGATCTGATAGCCGGTCTGCAGTTCCACCAAGCCCTGACTGGACATGATGGTATCGTCGATGTACTGGATAAAGATCAGCGGGTAGCCCGCAATCCAGCTCGCAGCGCGGGTTTGCAGCGCTTTCGCTTCTTCTTCGGAGGCCGAGATCAACGCCTGCCGCGGATACGTCTCGAAAGAGGCTTCGACGACCTTGGACAGACCCAGCGCCGGGTCGTAGGGGACGACCGTTGCGTCGGCAGGGCGCATAACGGCTTGGGCCGCGGCTGATAGGGTCAGCGTACAGACCAGCAGGATCTGGCGTGCCGTCAGGTGCCGTCTAGTCGTGGCTCGGAAGTTTGGGTTCGAACTCTTCAACTTGCTGAGTGTGCTGATCAACGAATGGACCGGAACCGGCGGTTCGGTGCGGCATCGGCCGAGCGTTCGGCCCGTGCGCGAATCGAAGACGTCTATGCGGTTCGTGGACGCAGGTGCGTCGGACAAAGCCTTCACGTAGCTGCACGCCAAATACTGCATTCTACACTGGGCGTACGGCAGAATGCCGCCGGAGTTTCTGTCGAGAGCGTTGGGGACGACGGGCCGCGAGCCGATATCCCCTCGGCCGCAGCAACCGATCTGGACCCCTCGGGCCACACCCGATGTTTGCGCGCGGGTTGTCGGCGCGGGCGATTCCCGTGTGGCGCGGCGGGCGACCGCCCGCCGCTGAAGTCCGCCAGGCCTTCGCCTGTGTGGTTTCCCGCATGCCGTTGGGCCATTCGCCACAACCTGCAGGTCGGGCTGTGCCGGCTACATGGCTTAAATATTAGTAATACATCATTTTCTTAATTTGGCACGCCAGTTGCGTTTCCTGGGCACCCATTGATTGTTGCTCGAGGAAGCCATGCGGCTCACTGTCTTGTCGTTGATTCAGGTCGTCTTACTCTGCGCGTTGATCGCGCCGGGCGTTCAGGCGGCGAAAAGAGATACCACCCCGGACCCCTTCTCCTTCGTTCCGAAAACCGGAGTCGAACCCGGCGCCGTCGTGACGTCGGACTCCATCACCGTGACGGGAATCAATGCTGCCGCGACGATTACCGTCACCGGCGGTCTCTACTCCGTCAACAACGGCAGTTTCACGAGTGCGCGCGGCAGCGTCTCCAACGGTGCAAGCGTTCGGGTCCGGCAAACCGCATCCAGTGCATTCGCGACCACCACCACGACGGTACTGACCATCGGCGGGGTCAAAGGAAACTTCGCTGTGACGACGCGACCATTCGTCGCCGACACCACCCCCGATCCCTTCGCGTTCGGCGCCCGCGCGGACGTCGCGCTCAATGCCTTGATCGCCTCCGATCCCGTCACCGTGACCGGGATCGACGCACCGGCTCCCGTCAGTGTTTCGGGGGGAACTTATTCGGTCAATGGCGGAGCTTCCACCAGCGCACCGGGTTGGGTGAACAGCGGCGACAGCGTGACCGTCCATGTGATGGCCGCCGCGGAGTACGCCACGACGCGCACCGTGACGCTGACCATCGGCGGCATGACGGCCACGTTCAGCGTCACGACGCTGGTCGCTCCTGATGTCTTCCTGCTCCCGCCGGCGTCGGGGGGCTTGCCCACCTTCGTGTCCGAACATTTTTCCGGGTCGGGCAACTGTACCCTGTGCCACAACAACATCAGGGACGGTCAGGGCAACGACGTCTCCATCGAAACCGACTGGTCCTCGACCATGATGGCCAACGCGGCGCGCGACCCGCTGTGGCGGGCAAAGGTGCGCAGTGAGTTGAACCGCAACCCGCATCTGGCGCATGTGATCAATGACAAGTGTACCCGCTGCCACGCCCCGATGGCCAATTTCGAAGCCAAGCAAGCCGGCGAATCATTGCAGATTCTGGACGGCGGCTTCCTCAGCGCCAACCACAACCGCCATGACCAAGCACTCGGCGGAGTCGGCTGCACCTTGTGCCACCAGATTCAGAATTCCCCAAAGCTCGGCACCTTGGCCGGCTTCACCGGCCAATATGAAATCGGGGACCAAAAGCTCATTTACGGGCCGTTCGACAATCTCTTCCCGAACCCGATGATCATGCACACGGGCTATACACCGACCTACAGCCCGCACGTGAAGGAATCGAAGTTGTGCGGTGCCTGCCACAACCTGAAGACGCCGTACGTCGATGCGTCAGGCAACTTGACCACGACGCCGGAAAGCGAGTTTCCGGAGCAGATGCCTTACAGCGAGTGGGAGCATAGCAGCTACGCGACGACGCAGCCGAAGAGTTGCCAGCAGTGCCACATGTCGCGCGCCGACGGCGCGCCCATTTCCAATCGCCCGATGTGGCTGGAACGGCGCAACGGCTTTGCGCTGCATGAGTTCGTCGGCGGCAACAAGCTGATGCTGGATATCTTCGACCGCAACAAGCAGCAACTGGGCGTGCTGTCGAACAATTTCGCGGAAACCATCGCCAAGACTGAAGCCATGCTGCAAGGGGCGGCGACGATCGCGCCGGTCAATCCGAAGCTGGACGCCAACGGTGTACTTGATTTCACCTTGCGGGTGAACAGCCAAACCGGCCAC